>NZ_JAUBVE010000069.1:0-42112 GCF_036705715.1 Microcoleus sp. AT3-D2
ATGCTAAAACTTCGTTGTGCTTACCTCAACGACCTCTTGGCTATTTGAGGCTTTTGCAAAACCGGGATGCTCCCTTTAAATTTTAGGTTTTTGGTTGGGTTCTAGGTCGATCGCCCGTTGAGTCGATCGGCATTACCAAGACTTTATCAACTCGGTTCCCGTCCATATCGACTACTTCCACGCGCAAACCGTTCCACTCAAAATGCTCGGCTGCTGTGGGAATTTTGCCCAAATTTGTAATCACAAAACCGCCCATTGTGTGGTAACTTCCTTTGTGTTCTGCTGACAATTCTTCGATTCCAAATATCTCAAAAAAATCTTCGACTGCTAGCATTCCGTCTAACAGCCAAGAACCGTCTTCACGCTGCACGGCTTCCGGCTCGTCAGCATCTTCAATCGAGGGAAAGTCGCCAACGAGTTCGACTAAAATGTCGTTGACTGTAACCAATCCTTGAATGACGCCGTATTCGTCTACTACCAAGGCAATTTGATTGCTAGATTGTTTGAAAAGTTCTAATACTTTTAAACCCCGCGTGCTTTCCGGTACAAATAACGGTCGTCGTAAAGAAGCGCTTAAATCTAGGGGTTGACCAGTTAAAGTCCGAGACAGCATATCAGTAACGTGTACTAAACCGACAACGTTGTCGAGCCCTCCCTGACAAACGGGAAACCGAGAATGACCACTGCCGAGCATTTTTTGGCGGTTTTCTTCGACTGAATCGTCGAGGTCGAGCCAGGTAAGATCGGGACGCGGGGTCATTAAGGCGCTGACTCGCCGATCGCCCAAACGAAACACTCTTTCTACCATGTCTTGTTCGGCTTCTTCAAAGGTTCCGGCTTCTGTCCCTTGCTCGATTAAAACTTTAATTTCTTCCTCTGTAACTTGCGGTTCTGTAGAAGGCACAATCCCCATGATACGCATCACTAAGTCAGTGGAATGACTTAACAGATAAACCGCAGGAGCCCCAATTTTTGAGAGCATTCGCATAGGAATTGCTACGCTTGAAGCGATCGGCTCCGGGTTGTTGAGTGCCAGTCGCTTCGGCACGAGTTCGCCGATAATTAAGGTCAGATAAGTGATGGTTAAAACTGCTACTACTGAGGCGATCGTCTGAGAATAGGGCGCAAGGGCAGGAATCAGCCGCAACAAAGGCTCTACCCTTCTAGAAATCGTCGTTTCTCCGAAAGCGCCCGACAGAATGGCCAGCATCGTAATCCCGATTTGAACTGTCGGCAAGAACTGATTGGGGGCATTAGCCAGATCCAAAGCTACACGGGCATTGATCGAACCTTGGTTGGCCATCTGTTGCAGTCTCACCTTCCGTACAGAGATGATGGCCATCTCTGACATCACAAACAAGCCATTGAGGAAAATTAGCAGGAGAACAATCAGAATATCGGTACTTGAGGACATTTCTAAAATTTTCGGTAGTAACGGCGAAGCGCTCTGCCCGGTTAGTCGATTTTAGATTTTAGATTTTAGATTTTAGATTGACTCCGCAGCCAGTATCTGGGGGATTTCCCTAATGTCTAAAATTTTTCGATCTTCACAACTTGAGTACGTGGCAGGGTATCCGTCTTTGGGTGCAGTCACAGGAGAGGTCTGGAAGCTGCGAATCTCGATCATCGCAAAATCGAAATTTTTTCTAAACCTGTCACTAGATTAACGGAACTGGCTCGATCCCGATCGCAGGATTGACATATTAAAGCAGAAATCTATCTCCAGTTAAGTTCCAAGGCGTCAATCGATTTTAGATTTTAGATTTTAGATTGAAGCCTTGACCCCACGGATGAATCCGGGGGCTTGTATCCTGGATGCTTTCGGTCCACAGCAGAGCGGCACAATCATGGATGTTTGTCGTACAATCTCCTTAACAGGCAAAGGGAAAGAGCCTTCGCCGATCAGGGATTAAAATTAAAAGCGCATGACTTTCTCTTCAATAATTCGTACCCTCGGGCGATCGCCCCTAGCAACAGAACTCCTCAACAAGCTCAAGCGCCATCGCTACGTGCAACTGTCCGGTGTAGCCCGTTTGCCTAAAGGTTTAGTAGCTTCCGCCCTCGCACAGCAAGAAGGGCGGAGTTTACTGGTAGTGACGGCAACTCTAGAAGAAGCCGGCCGTTGGGTGGCAGGGCTGGAGGCTATGGGCTGGCAGACTGTGCATTTTTACCCAACTTCGGAGGCTTCGCCCTACGAGCTATCTTACTCCGACGAGAATGAAATGACGTGGGGGCAAATGCAGGTGCTGGCGGATTTGGTCAAGAAACAAGAAACAAACGCTAATTCTAAGCCGATCGCGATTGTAGCTACCGAAAGAGCTCTCCAGTCTCACTTGCCGCCGCCTGCTGCTTTTGAGCCCTACTGTCTGACGCTGAAGCGAGGTGCGGTTCAAGACTCAAAGATACTGGATCGTCAACTGGTATCGATGGGGTACGATCGGGTGACTCTGGTGGAAATGGAGGGCCAATGGAGTCGCCGGGGCGATATTGTCGATGTCTTTCCCGTAGCGGCGGAGTTGCCAGTACGGCTGGAATGGTTCGGAGATAATTTGGAGCAAATTCGGGAGTTCGATCCGTCTTCCCAGCGATCGCTCGATAAGGTCGATCGATTAGTTTTAACTCCCACTAATTTTAACACAATTATTAAAGCAGTTTTATCAGAAAAAAAGCTTGACGCAATCAACCGCCTAGGCTCTTTAGACCCCGAAAATGAAGGCGAAAATGAAGCAGAAAAATTTGTCCGCAGGCTGTTGGGTTTAGCGTTCGAGCAACCTGCATCTTTGTTGGATTATTTGACTGAAAATACTTTAGTTGTTATTGACGAACCGCAAGGGTGCGAAGCTCACAGCGACCGCTGGTTTGAGAATGCACAGGAACAGTGGAATAATTGCAATAGGGAATCGGAAGTTGCTGAGGCGGGAACAGAAAAGTTGCCAATTGCTAATTTGAAAGTTCCGAAAATTCACCGAACTTTTGCTGAATCTATGGCAGATGTCGCAGCTTTCGAGCGGCTAGAACTTTCAGAATTGGCAGAAGATTCTACTACTAAAAAAATTCACAGCTCTGCAGATGGCGACCAGCTACCGTCTGCGATTAATTTGGCTTCTCGGCCTGTGCCGGTGATGCCTCACCAATTTGCTAAGTTGTCTCAAATGCTCAGAGAAGAGCGCGATCGCGGTTTTACCATTTTTCTGGTTTCTGCTCAACCGAGTCGATCGGTTTCTCTGCTTTCGGAACACGACTGTCCGGCTCAGTTTGTGGTGAATCCGCGCGATTATTTGGCGATCGACAAGTTGCAATTGCAGCACGTTCCGGTTGCTTTGAAGTACAGCGGGCTAGCCGAATTGGAAGGGTTTATTCTGCCGACTTTTCGGATTGTTTTAATTACGGATCGGGAATTTTACGGTCAGCATTCTCTCGCTACTTTTAGCTACGTCCGCAAGCGCCGCCGTGCTGCTTCTAAGCAAGTAGACCCGAATAAATTAAGCCCTGGTGATTATGTGGTTCACCGCCAGCACGGAGTGGGTAAATTTATCAAGTTGGAACGTTTGACGATCGATCGTGAAACTCGCGAATATTTGTTGATTCAATACGCTGACGGTACCCTGAGAGTGGCGGCAGATCAATTGGGCGCTTTGTCGAGGTTTCGGACTGTAGCCGATAAAGTACCGGATCTAAACAAGCTGACAGGTCAAACTTGGGAAAAAACTAAAACAAAGGTTCGCAAAGCTGTTAAAAAATTGGCAGTGGATTTGCTGAATCTTTATGCTAAAAGAGCTAAACAAACAGGTTACGCTTTTCCTCCTGATATGCCTTGGCAACAAGAATTAGAGGATTCTTTTCCTTACCAGCCAACCCCGGATCAGTTGAAGGCAACTCAGGATGTGAAACGTGACATGGAGGGCGATCGACCGATGGATCGCTTGGTGTGTGGCGATGTCGGTTTTGGTAAGACAGAAGTGGCTCTGAGAGCGATTTTTAAGGCGGTTACGGCGGGCAAGCAGGTGGCTTTGCTCGCGCCTACGACGATTTTAACCCAACAGCACTATCACACGCTCTCGGAGCGTTTTTCCCCTTATCCGATCGAAGTTGGTTTGCTCAATCGCTTTCGCACTGAAACCGAGCGCCGGGAGATTCACAAGCGTTTAGCGACTGGGGAATTAGATGTGATTGTCGGTACTCAAGCTGTTTTGAGCAAAGCGATTAAATTTCGGGATTTGGGCTTGTTGGTGGTGGATGAAGAACAGCGGTTTGGAGTTAAGCAAAAGGAAGCAATTAAATCTCTCAAAACAGAGGTAGATGTTCTGACTCTGACAGCAACGCCGATTCCCCGGACTTTGTATATGTCGCTGTCGGGGATTCGCGAGATGAGTTTGATTTCGACTCCGCCTCCTTCCAGGCGCCCGATTCAGACGCATTTGGCTCCCTATAACCCGGAAACGGTGCGATCGGCAATTCGTCAAGAATTGGACAGGGGCGGTCAGGTTTTTTACGTGGTGCCGCGGATTGAGGGGATTGATGAGTTGGCCACTCAGTTGCAGGAGATGGTTCCGTCTGCCAGAATTGCCATCGCCCACGGTCAAATGGATGCTTCGGAACTAGAATCAATCATGCTGACTTTCAGTGCGGCAGATTTCGATATTTTGGTGTGCACGACGATTATTGAGTCGGGTTTGGATATTCCGCGAGTCAATACTATTTTAATTGAAGACGCGCAGAAGTTTGGTTTGGGTCAGCTTTACCAGTTGCGGGGACGGGTGGGACGCGCGGGGATTCAAGCTCATGCTTGGCTGTTTTATCCGAAGCAGAACCAACTTTCTGATGCTGCAAGGCAGCGGCTGCGGGCAATTCAAGAGTTCGCGCAGTTGGGATCAGGCTATCAGTTGGCTGTCCGAGATATGGAAATTCGCGGTTCGGGTGATGTTTTGGGTACTGAACAATCTGGTCAAATGGAGGCGATCGGTTTTGATTTGTATGCTGAAATGTTAGAGGAGGCTATTCGGGAAATTAAGGGTCAGGAAATTCCGAAAGTTGAGGACGCGCAAATCGACCTCACTTTGACGGCATTTATTCCTGCCGATTACATCGCAGATTTAGATCAAAAGATGAGCGCTTACCGGTCTGTGGCTTCTGCTAATACCCCTGAAGAATTACAGCAGATTCAGGCTGATTGGTGCGATCGTTATGGGCCAATTCCTCTGCCAGCCCAGCAACTTATCCGTGTTGTCGAACTCAAACAAATCTCTAAAAAAATCGGTTTTTCTCGGATCAAACCGGAGAATAAGCAGAACATAGTTTTGGAAACTGCGATGGAAGAGCCTGCTTGGAATTTGCTCAAGGCTAATTTGCCGGAACATTTGCGCTCTCGTTTTGTCTACAGCAAGGGGAAGGTTACTATTCGGGGTATGGCGGTTTTGACGGCCCAAAAGCAATTGGATAATTTGATTGATTGGCTGGGTAAAATGCAGGGCGCTTTGCCGGAAGCTAATGTTTGATTTTAATATATAATCCCCAAATCTAGCGTACCGCCGAAACCACAGAATAATACCGATGGAACCATAAAAAATATTACTGCTGTTTTCATGATGGTTTTAGCGACAGAAAGGATTAAAATCGTGAAAAAGTTAGTGAGTATTTTTTTGGCGATCGCGCTAGTGCAAGGAGTCCCAATGGCGGTTCAATCTCAACAAATAATTGACCCGATCGATCGGGTTGTGAGTGCAGGATTGATGAATAAAGATGCTAGTGGTAATTTTAATGCTGAGGGTCTTGTCAGTCGGGCAGATTTGGCGGTGATTTTAGTAAAAACTTTTGGTTTGGAACGGCGGAGAACAGCTCAGAAACCGGATATGGAATTGCCGGATGTCCCGAAGAGTTACTGGGCTTACAGTGCGATTCAAACTGCTTTGAAAACGGGGACGATGAGTGGATATCGCGACGGGATATTTTTCCCAAATCAAAGGGTAACTCGGGCTGAAGCTTTGGCGATTTTTGCTCAAGCTTACGGGGTTTTTCAGTTTCCCGATGCCAGCATTTCCGAGATTTTAGCTAAGTATCCAGATGCAGGGGAAATCCCTAATTGGGCTAGAAAGTCTATAGCTACTGCACTTTATGAAGGGTTTGTTAATGTTGAGTTCGGAACTAATAAGATTAATCCTTTGAAGCCGATGACTCGCTGGGATATCGCTTACGCTTTGAGCAAGTATTTGGAGCGGCAGGCAAGGCCCAGTTCTTTGCCTGTCCCGGACGAGCAGCCTCCTGATCGCGGCGTGGGAAGGTGAATTATTTTGAATTTTGGATTTTAAATTTTGGATTTTGGATTTAAAAATTATAGCCGTAGGGTGCGTCGCCATCAGCCATCTACTGAAAAACCTAAAAAATCTGATAGCGACGCACCCTACTGTCAACTTGAACCTTCGACCTTGAGATTAAGAGTCACCTGCTCTAACCAACTGAGCTATACTCCCGCATCTAGGCTCATAACATAGCTGATTGATTTTGTCAATACTTTTTCAAATTTAGTGCGATCGCCCTGACTCACCCCAAAAGTCTCTCAACGGAAACGCGAATGTCGGGAAATGCCAGCGGTATCACCCTTCCGGCGTCGATCATGAGATATGTCTCAAGCAATCACAACCATTTGAAGGCTGAGAGAAAAATACTTATTCAGAAAAATCGGATGCGGGAGTGTAGGGAAAACTGATACATTGATAGACGTAACTTTAAATAAAAAAGCGGTGGCTGGATATGGTTTTAAGCTTTGGTCATAGATTTCCAACAGCTATCAAGCAGATTAAAAGATGTAACGTTTTGGTGATTGGCAGTACCGGGGCTGGGAAGAGTACACTAATTAGTTCAATGTTGAATTTTCCCATTAGCGACTCTGTTACAAACAGCATTTCAAACCCACCATATCAAAAGCCAGGACTACCAATAGCAATCTATGATACACCGGGACTTGAAAATAATAAAAAACAGCAGGATAGGGTCAAGGAGCAAATTGCTAAGTTCATCAAGCAACAGAAATACAAAGAACCAGAAGACCAAATCCATGCAATTTGGTACTGTGTAAACTCTCAAGTTATAAGAGAAACACTAATCGATCGGCGTTGGATTTCGTCAATTGCGAAAGAACTTCCAGTTATTGCTGTAATTACTCGCACTTCAGGAGTGGAAAAAAGCTGGTTAGAACCTTTTCTCAGGGGCATTTCGGAAATTAAGAAAGTGATCCCAGTCATGGCAGTGCGAGAAAAAACACCTCATTACGACATTAAACCTTACGGTTTAGACTCTTTACTATTTGGCACTGAACATTTACTAGAAGAGATTGCTAAAACAGCAATTTTGAATGCGATGAAATCCAAGGCAGATAAATCTTTTGGTTTGTGTATAGATGGATGCGCTAAGGTACTTACCGCTCGATTGTTGCCAGTTCCAATGATGCAAACACCGCTAGTAGCTACTCTACAATCTTGGATGCTTGCAGATATTTCCAAAACCTTTGGTTACAATTTTGATGGGAAACTTCTTTCAGAATTGTGTGCAGTAATTGGTACAACAGGTATTGAGGTTGAACTGGCTCAAATTCTCAACAACTTGCCAGGAGTTAATTATGACAATATCCAAACTGTTCATGACGTTTTATCTCAATTTGGTGTTATGCTTAACGGAATGACAGATGCACTACCCTTCAAAGATCAACTAATCGATTTGTTACCAGGGTTGGACAACTTCAATCCAGTAAGTGGATTCCCCATTTTCAGATGTATTGCTGCTGTTACTACTGCTCTCTGCACAGGTTTTCTAGCTCTTGCCTATATCGAGGCGATGAAAATATATAAGCAAGCTGAGTATGAAGGAGAACCACTGCCAGACATCAAAGAAACCTTGAAAGATATGGTGCAACAGTGGATGGAAGCTATCAAAATTGGGTTGGGGATAGGCTCAATTCCCGCTTTTGCAAACTAAGCCATCGTCATCACGAGGCAATTACCTCAACAACTAAAGCGATAACAACTAAAGCGATCGCCCTGGAAAGGTTAATAATATAGGCGTTCGCTATTTTTTGTTTTAGAAAGGGGGTAATAAAATTTTTTCTGAGCTGCATTGTAAACCACTCATTAAGGAATAGCTGATTTCACCTAAATTATCCTTCCGCCATATACAAATGGGAGTCCAAATCACTGTTGCGTAGTTATTAAACTGATCTCGAAAGTCTTTGGGTGAGACTCCAATCTCTCTAGCTGCTTTGACGATCATTCTGCCAAGCGAAAAAGCAATTTTGCGACTAGCCTCATCTTCGTCAGACTCCATAAATGCCTCCATATAAGAATCGAAAATGATCGAGAGTTCATTTTTAATGTTGGGGTCAAACAGAAAGAAATCTGCGGTATGCCAATAAGTCTCTTCACCTTGTACTCTTTTATAGCGTTCGAGATTTTCATGAGTTGGTTCAAGAACAAAATTATTCATTGCCTGCAATACACAAACTCTTATTTAACACTTAGAAGTTTAACTTAACTATCTCAGAATTGCCAATCTAAAAATACTTCTGATCGGCCACCTAACCTGGGATTCCCGACGAGGTTTGAACTCGCAATCTTCTGCTTGAGGGGCAGACGGCTTAAACCAATTTGCCTATGGGACTTTAAAACTCGTAACTCCCGGAAACGGAGACGAGGTTGACGGGTTTCGATCCCGCTACCTTCGCTGTGACAGAGCGACGCTCTCCCAATTGAGCTACAGCCTCACAAATTGCTGTTTGGACGGGGTGGCGCTTGACTTCGCGTACTACAACCCAAGGGGGCGATCGCACTTGCAGTCAAGCCTGTCCAAAAGTATGTGACATGACTAATTACCTATTCGGTAAACCCCTGATCAATCAAGATGTTTGGGAGCTAAACTGGTAGTGTCGCGGGTGGTGAATCCGATGCTGAAGTTGTACTACACTCCAATTTCTCTGAACGATCGCCGCCTGTGGGTGGCGCTGGAAAAGCAGATTGCTTTTGAGCCGATCGCCCTTAACCTAGATGGCGACCAATTTGGGCCGGAATTCTCCGCAATCAACCCTTTCCATCGCATTCCTGTATGAATAGATGAAGATTTGACTTTGGTTGAGTCGCTGGCAATTCTGGTTGATCTGGAGGCGAAATACCCCACACCTGCACTGCTACCAACTGAGGCGAAAGCGTTGGGAATTGTGCGGATGGTGGAAATGGTGGCGTTGATTGAACTGTTGCCGGCGATGTTTCCCTTAACAGGTCAAATTCTGGGTGTAGCCGGAGATACAGCGGAAAAATTTGAGGAGTTACTGGCGGATGATTCCCTTCGAGATAGCTCCGCTCGCGCGGACTGATTTTGCAGAGGAACACAATGCAAAATCCCGGAGATTTGGTGACTGTAAAAGCAGCCATCAAACCCCCAGGATTTAAGTTTTTCCTCTTAAACGAGGCTCAAATTATTCCCAGTGAGCTTTAACTCAATCAGCAGTAGCCAATTCCGTACTGGCGCCACCGCGCTTCCGCGTCAGGGTATTGAAAAGCATCTGACCGACAGCTTTAATTAAATTGCCTTCTAACTCCATAAACATCTTCATGTTCATGCCAAAAGCTGCATTAGCTTCGTCAACAATTCGCTCTGCTGTTGCTTCGTCAATCGGCAGTTCATTCATTGCCTGACGGTAGTTAGCCTTGAATTCTTTTTCATCAGGAATATCCTGGAATTCATAGAAAGCAGTGCCTTCTCCCTCGGAAAGATTCATCCCGCGCTGGGCAATTCCCTTCAGGATTTGTCCGCCAGATAAATCGCCAAGGTAGCGAGTGTAAGAGTGAGCTACTAACAGTTCCGGTGCGGTCGCCGAAATCTCGTGAATGCGCTGCACATAAGCTTTAGCTGCGGCTGACGGAGCTACTTGTTCGCGCCAATTGGCACCGTAGTAGTAAAATAAATCTTGCTCTAAGCTTTGTTTGCGATTCAACTCAGAAAAGTATATTTTTGAAACAACCGGATGCTGCTTTTGCCGTTCCATTTCCTCTTCCATTGCCGAGTAGACAAAGTAGAGGTTTCCTACTAACTTCCGGTAAGAAGTTTTTTCTACAACGCCTTTTAAAAAACACTTGACAAAACCGACGTTTTCTGCCATTGTGTGGGACTTTTTGGTTCCCTCACGCAATTTGGTCGCTAAATTGATGCTCATGCTATATTGTCCAACCTTCTATTTTTGTGGTAGTTGATGGATGCGCCAAAAATCTAAAATTTACCTAAGCATTTACCTTAGATCGATTTGATGAGAGATTGTATTAATTTTTATAACAAAACCTAGACTCAGTAGAAGGCATCCGAAGGTAGAAGGCACAAACAGTTTAGTCATTAGTCCTCAGTCATTGGCTGTTAGCGAATGACTACTGACTAATGACTAATGACTACTGACTACTGGCTAATTTAGATGTCCAAGTCGAGGAGGTTGAGTTTGGGGCCGTAGGTTTCGATGAATTCGCGGCGGGGGGCGACACGATCGCCCATTAAGATCGTAAATATGCGATCGGCCTCAGCAGCGTCTTCAATCTCCACCCGTTTCAGCGTCCGAGTTTCTGGGTTCATCGTTGTATCCCACAACTGTGTCGGCATCATTTCACCCAAACCTTTGAACCGCTGAATGGTGTAGTTAGCATTCGCCGGAAATTCATTGCGGATGAGAGCATTCCTTTCGCGTTCGCTGTAACAGTAGTAATGATTGCGTCCGCGTTCCACTTTATAGAGAGGAGGACAAGCAATATAGATGTAACCTTGTTCTACAAGTGCGCGCTGATAGCGGTAGAAGAAAGTCAACAACAGGGTGCGGATGTGGGCACCATCAACGTCAGCGTCAGTCATAATTACGATGTGGTGATACCGCAATTGCCCCGGATCGAATTCTTCGCCTTTGATGCCCAAACCCAGGGCTGTAATTAACGATTGAATTTCGTTATTTTTGTAGATTTTGGCATCGTCTGTTTTCTCAATGTTGAGAATTTTACCGCGCAAAGGCAGGATTGCTTGGAATTGGCGATCGCGCCCTTGTTTGGCACTGTTATGGACAAAAATTCCCGCCCCTAATGCAAAGTTGTGACTGTTGGGCACTTCGATGTCGTAGACATCGTACCGCTCCTCCAAATGTTCGATCTTGACAACCCGGTGGTTGTAATTCCGAACCGCTTGGCGAGCATATAGTGCATCACCAT
Source organism: Microcoleus sp. AT3-D2 (assembly GCF_036705715.1). NCBI lineage: Bacteria > Bacillati > Cyanobacteriota > Cyanophyceae > Oscillatoriales > Microcoleaceae > Microcoleus > Microcoleus sp. AT3-D2. The sequence continues at coordinate 11,220 of NZ_JAUBVE010000069.1, forward strand.
TAAAGTAGCGATCGCAAAAACTCTCATACTTCAACAAACACTTATCTTTTTTCGTGCGGCGGTAGATATTGTAATAATCAACATCAATCCAGCCCATTTTCATCTCAACAGCCTTCAAAGCTTCAAGAGTTTTGCGGTAATAAGTTTCGTTCAAAGCTTCTTTACGTTTCTGGCGAAACTCCGGCGTCCACTGTTCCTTAGTTTTTTCGCGCCGCCAGTCCAACAAATTCTCATCTTGCCACTGCTCTTTCGCAAATTGCGAATTAGTCTGCCGTGCTTCAGGATTGTTAGCAAAATGATTGCGAACCCGTTCCGACTGAGCCAAACGGTTTTCTTCGGAACTCCAATACTCTTGCTGGGCTTGGTTCAGCAGTTCATTATTCTGCTGGCGATAAGTTTCATCAGTATCGTAAAACTCCCGCCACTTGCTCGTCATGTAAGCTTTATACTCTTCATCTTCCCACTGAGCTTTCGCCTGTTCTGAAAGAATTTGTCGCGTTTCGGGCTGCCGCATCCGCTCTTTCATCATCGCCCGAAATTCATCGGTCATGTGAGCTTGACGGCTCTTTTCAATGACATCGGGCCTGTGCAAGGTTTTCTCAAGGTTCGCGCGGTGAAGAGCCAAGTGATCCTCAGCAGGCAATCGCTGAATATTTGTCGGATTGTTGTTGAGTTTGTTAAAGTCAACGTGATGGCGGTGATTGCCGTCAGATGCGAGATAAACGCCGTGTTTCAGGTTGTAGAAATCCGCTAAAAGATGGGTGTAAATCCACTTATCACTGTTGGGATTCCAAACCATTTCGTAACCGTTAAGTCCCTGACCCTGTTTGGTTTTTTCCGACAACTTGCTGTGGAACGGCATTAATGAATCTTCCGGTGTCAGCATGGCGGCTGCTTTGTAAGTGCCATCCCGCAACATGAATGGATGGTCGGGAGTGCAAGTTATTGTCTCCCCATTGTCTAATGTCAGTTTGACAACTTCAGCATTTGCTTTAGTCATCCGAGCATTAGTTATTCGCTCAAACCCGATGTTTCCACTCTCGCGAATGGTGTAGCAAAAGTGTTCTTTGCCTTCTGCTTGTTCGTCAACTATCTGTTTGATAGTTTTTGTCGTACCGTCAGCTAATTTTATTTCTTGAGATGAAAAAAAACAGCCCCCCGCGGAATCGCCCTCGACCAGGTATATCTCAGACAGGGCGGGGTCTCTGGAGCTACAGTCCGCTAATTTTCCAGGCAAAGGAGACGATTCTAAGACTGATTTGCGGCGGACTAAATCGCGGGCACGACGGGCTGCTTCAGCGGCCTTAAATGCCTGAATTGCTTTTTCCAAAATAGCGTCGGCTACTTGGGGGCGAAACTCTAAATATTCTGTCAATACTTCGCCTACCAAGGAATCGACAATTCCCCGGACTTCGGTATTGCCCAGTTTAGTTTTAGTTTGGCCTTCAAATTCCGGGTCTGGGACTTTGACCGAAATCACTGCTGTCAAACCTTCGCGAACGTTTTCGCCGGCGAGGTTGGGCTCGTTTTCTTTGATTTTGTTGCGCTTGCGGGCGATCGAATTCATTGTCCGCGTCAAAACAGCCTTCAAACCTTCTAAGTGCGTGCCACCGTCGATCGTCCGAATGTTGTTAGCAAAACCGAGAACGTTGTCGCTAAAAGCATCAACACACCACTGCAAAGCCACTTCTATCTGCACGTTATTGCGTTCGCCTTGCACGTAGATCACTTCTTCGTGCAGAGGCTGCTTTTCGCGGTTCATGTAGGCGATATATTCCTTGATTCCGCCCTCGTAACAGTATGTTTCGATGCGAGGTTCGCTACTTTTGAGGAGTTCCAAACGGTGGTCGCTAAACGTAATTCTCACGCCCGCATTCAAGTAACCCAATTCTCGCAAGCGCCCGGCGAGTGTAGTGTAATCAAATTCAATGCCAGTGCTAAATATTTGAGTATCTGGCAAGAAAGAAACTGAAGTGCCGGTGCGACTGCCTTTGTTGGGCTTGGCAGTAAGTTCAGTAACTGGATTGCCTCTTTCGTAGCGCTGTAAATGTTCTTTTTGGTCGCGCCAAACTGTCACTTCTACCCACTCGGACAGCGCGTTAACAACAGAAATACCTACACCGTGCAATCCTCCAGAAACCTTGTAGCCACCACCGCCAAATTTACCGCCGGCGTGGAGTACAGTCATTACTGTTTCTATTCCCGATTTGCCAGTCTTGGCAACTATGCCGGTCGGAATGCCCCGTCCGTCGTCTGTCACGGTAACGGAACCGTCAGCGTTGAGGTCAATCTCGATGTGAGTGCAGTGGCCAGCCAGCGCCTCATCAATGGAATTGTCCACAACCTCGTAAACTAGATGGTGGAGTCCTCGCGGACCGGTGGTACCGATGTACATCCCCGGCCGTTTACGGACTGCTTCGAGACCTTCGAGAACTTGAATCTGGTCGGCGCTGTAGCTGCTGGTCATACAAAAATAGCTCCAATAATGAGGCCTAAAGCCCCGAAAGCTTCTAAAATGGGAAAACTCCTAAAATTATAGCACAAAACCGTTAAAGGCGATGCTAGGGCTTTCTGAAGGGAAATTTATCGTGGGGAGGGAGGGGAATAGTTTTGAGATTGCTTGAGGACTGCCCAGCCCGATCGCGGTGAATCAGTGAAGGGAGAGAGGGGAAAGCATTGATAGGAGAGGATTTGAGAGTTTTTATAGGGAAATGTGCGACAGCTTATGCCTAGATTAATGACGATTTGCGGGGCGACGGCGACTGGGAAGTCGGGAGTGGCTTTGGCTTTGGCGGGGCGACTGCAATCCTCGATCCTGAGTGCGGACTCCCGTCAAGTGTACCGCGAATTTGACATCGGAACGGCAAAACCGACGGCGGTCGATCGCACTTGTGTACCGCATCACTTAATAGACATCTGCGGTCCGACAGAAACTCTGACATTAGCAGATTACCAACAGCAAGCTCAAAAATTAATTGCTGATGTCGATTTTCCGCTGTTTCCTCCTCTGTTGCTGGTTGGAGGGACGGGCTTATATATTAAATCGATCGTGCGCGGTTTGAAAATTCCGAGGGTAGCACCGATGCCCGAATTGCGATCGCAACTTGCAGAACTCGGACAATCTCAATGTTACGCGATGTTGCAGCAGGTCGATCGCTCTGCCGCTGAGAAAATTCACCTCAATGACCCAGTAAGAACTTTAAGAGCACTGGAAGTATTTTATGTCACCGGTCGCCCTATATCGGAGCAGCAGGGCGAAAATCCTCCTAATTATCCTATTTTACAAATTGGGTTGGATTGTGATATTGATGTTTTGGTCGATCGTATCAAACAGCGCACAGAACAAATGCTAGAACGCGGTTGGATTGCTGAAGTAGAATATTTGTGTAAAAAATACGGCTGCGACTTGCCACTATTGAACACGCTGGGATACCAGGAAATGAAACAATATTTGGCTGGCGACATTAAGCTTGAAGAAGCCAAAGAATTAACAATTTTGCACACGCGGCAATTTGCCAAGAGACAGCGCACCTGGTTTCGAGCTTATCCTGAAATTGAATGGTTTGATGTTAGCGCACCTGATTTGCTAGAAAGAGTTTGGCAGAGAGTGCAGGAATTTATCAAGTGATTTTTTATATCGAAATTAATTTTTTTACCGCAGATGAACGTTGATGTAAGTTAAATTGACTTGCTAGTTATTCAACTAAATTAAGCCGGATTTTTTCGTTAACTTTGACTCGGTAAAATTTCTCTAATTCTTTGCCGAAACAAACGCACAGCAGCACGCTGTCCGATTGTTCTGCTTTGTTCGATGAAACCGGGAATTTCGGCAACGGGTAAAAAGGGAAAAGCTAAACTGCGATCGCACATTTCATATTTTCCCTCTACAAGGCGATAAACTTGCAGAGATTCCCGCCGATACCTCCAAAGTTCGGGAACACCAAGAGCAGCATATATGGAATCTTTATTAACTGAAGAATTCGTGTAAGCCGATTCTATTGCTAAATCAGGCGGCAAATCCTCTGGGAGGTTGATATCTCTTTTACCTCTGACGCTGGCTTCATTTTGAATGTAGAAACAAGTATCAGGTTCGACAGCACGAGTTAAATCTTCTCGTTCGAGAGTCAGAGAACCAGCTTTCATCACTTCGATTTCTAGCTCGTCTGCTGTAGCTTCAATAAAGCTTTCTATCAGTCCTTTCGGAACTTCATGTTCTAGATGTGGCATCCTGATTTCTAATACTCCTCCATCGTAAGCAATTCTCCAAGCTCTATCGTCCCCAACATCTGCCAGCAATGCTTTAAAAGTTGACCAACTGACACCTTTTAAAGTAACTCGGTTTTCTGGGGTAGTTTGCTGCTCTACGGGAGTTGATGTTGTTGTTACCATTTAACAATTCCTTGGTAGCTTCATCAATTTTTATTATAGAGGGTAATAGGATGTTTTTTCTCGCTCCCAGGCTCTGCCTGGGAATGCCTGAATCCGAGGCTCTGCCTCGCAGAAATAGGGAGGCAGAGCCTCCTGATCTGCGTTCCTAGGCAGAGCCTAGAAACGAGGGGATTGGAGGCTCTACCTCTCAGAAATAGGGAGGCATAGCCTCCTGATTTGCGTTCCTAGGCAGAGCCTAGAAACGAGGGGAAATCAGTCAATTAACTGTACAAACTAGCTACATATTCGCCGTAACCGTTATAGGGCAAAGTCGGGCGAGTTTCCCACGACCAACTGTTACCGGGGCCGACTATGCGTTCGCTGGCCTGCGACCATCTGGGGTGAGGTTTGTCGGGTTCGACATTTGCTTCAAAGGCGTATTCGTTAGGACCGACTGTATTCCAAAAAGTGGCTGGCTGTTTTTCGACAAATTCAATTTTTACGATCGACTTTGCGCCCTTAAAACCGTATTTCCAAGGAATCACTTGCCGCAGCGGCGCACCATTTTGCTTAGGTAATTGTCGGCCGTACAAGCCTGTGGCAAAAAATGCTAAATCGTTGGCCATTTCTTCAATTCGCAGACCTTCGGTATAAGGCCAAGGATAAAATTGCGACATCAAACCGGGGCCGGGAGTAATTTTGGGGTCGTAAAATGAGGTGAAGCGAACGAATTTAGCCTTCGATTGCGGTTCGACATCAGCCATCAGTAATTTCATGGGAAATCCGACCCAAGGAACTACCATCGCCCAGGCTTCTACACAGCGAAATCGATAAACTCGTTCTTCTATAGGAAATTTTTTGTAGAGGTCGTCAATATCATAAGTGCGGGGATTTTTTACTAAACCGCCTACTTCTACTTTCCAGTTTTCTGTTGGCAAAGCTTGAGCGGCTTGCCAAATAGATTTTGTGCCGCCGTATTCGTAAAAATTGTTGTATTTTGTAGCTAAGGCTTCGTCGGTAATCGCTCGATCGACTTTCGCAAAGGCCCGATTCCGGGTCAATCCCGAATATGCTTGGGTTGAGCCTTGATCGAGAGCAGTTTTTGAGCTAGGATTGCTTTGGCAGCCGGTCAGCGGCAGCAGCGAAGCCGTCACGCCGGCGCCAATTAAATTTGTCATGAACCGGCGGCGGTTGAGAAAGGCTGTTTCTGGGGTAATTTGTGGGTTGAGAATTTCCCAAGACTTGGGTACGCGAATTAACGGCATAAGTAATAGTTAAAAGTTAGTAGTTAGTTGGGCGAAAATTGCCTAAGTTTTAATCTGTTCGTCGATTTGAGGTGGGAAATTTGACGTTTTAGATTCACTCCATAGAACAAAGAATCGCGGATATTTGGCAATGCCTCGCGATTGCTTTGGCAATGCTTGCGATCGCACTGAAAGTATTCGCAATGACAGTATAACGTAATTCGGTAACAGCAAATCCCGCCGATCGCTCGAATGAGCTCGGTACGATCGACCTATTAAACCTCGCTCGCAGGAAAGTCAGCAATAATTTACGCGCGATCGACGGCAGCAATTGTGGCGAAAATCTGGGAAACAATTATGATCAAGCAAAGATTCCAATTAATTATTTAATTTGTCCACAGGAAGCGGCACGCACCGCCCCGCTTTCCTCCCCCACCAGCAACCATGTCGGACGGGGGTCTCCAGCGGAAAGACAAATGAGTTACTGCATCAATCCCCATTGCCAGAATCCCCAAAATCTCGATCGCGCGACAGTCTGCAAAAGTTGCGAGTCGAATCTGCTGCTAAAAGGTCGCTACCGAGTCTTTCACACCCTCGGTCAAAGTCTCACTTGCCGCACCTTCTTAGCCGTCGATGAAGACCAACCTTCGCAACCCCGCTGCGTCATTCAACAGTTCTGCCAACCCGCAGCAGCCGCAGACGGTCAAAACCAGCTAAACCGGACATTTCGCGGCTCAGCCTCAGTTCTCGGCGAGTTGGGCAAACATCCCCAAATACCGAAACTGCTGGCATCTTTTGAACTCGAAGGCTGCCAGTATTTAGTGCAAGAATACATCGAAGGCCGCAATTTAGCCGATCGGCTTTCAGAAAAAGGTGTTGTTAAAGAAATTCAAATTTGGTATCTGCTGAGCGAATTGTTGCCAGTCCTGCAATTTGTTCACGAAAATCAACTGATTCACGGAGATATCAAACCGTCCAATATTATTCACCGGAAAACTCCCCAAGCATCCCCAGCTTTGGCAGGGAAAGAGGATTTACATTCCGTGTCCCAAGAAAGTGCCTCTGGGCTAGTTTTAGTCGATTTCGGCGCGGCAATTCCGGCAAACAGCGGGCCACTCAAAACAGAAACGGTGATAGGTTCTGCCGAATACGCGGCCCCGGAACAAATTAAAGGTCAAGCAATTAAGAGCAGCGACATCTACAGTTTGGGCGTCACTTGCATTCACTTGTTAACGGGAATGTCGCCCTTTGATTTGTTTGACATCAAAGCCGAGAGTTGGGCTTGGAGGCATTATTTGAAAGTACCAGTTTCGGCGCGACTCGGCCGCATCCTGGATAAAATGGTGCAGCGAGAACCATCAAAACGCTATCGATCAACCGAGGCAATTCTCACAGACATGAAATACGGCCCGGCACCGGTAGACGTGATTCTCAGCAAACCCAAGTGGACTTTGGCCATGTGGGGAGCAAGTGCGGTTGCCCTGCTGTCCGTAGTGCTGGGCTCTCGCTTGCCATCTCCAGCACCGCAGGCTTTCACTTCTTCTGAGCCTGTTTCTAGCATTCCCGAAATTCGGTTCAATCCGCCCCCGATGCAGGATTTCAAAGCTGAGTCATCGCAGTCCCGGCCTGCAGTACGGACTCTGGCGGATCAACACAAAAACCCGGTTTGGGCGGTAGCAGTAGCTCCCCACGGCCGCGTGATAGTCAGCGCTAATAACGACGGCACAATTCACCTGCTGCACAAGCGTCATGGCAAGCTGCTCAAGGTTTTAGCAGGACATTTGGGGCCGGTGTGGTCGGTGGCCGTCAGTCCCGACGGCAGGACGATCGCCAGCGGTGGCGTGGACGGTACGATTAAATTGTGGAATTTCTATTCTGGCAAGTTAATTCAGACTTTGGACGGACACACAGACGGCGTGTTCTCGGTGGTTTTCAGTCCCGATAGCCAGACTGTTGCCAGTGTCGGTAAGGACAAAACTTTGAAGCTGTGGCAAGTCGAAGGCGGGGCCGAGTTGGAAACTCTCAACGGGGTTTTTGACGAGGTGCAGTCGGTGGCTTTCAGTGCCGATGGAGAAACTTTGGCGATCGGCAGCAGCGACGGTAAGATCAGCCTGTGGAACTGGCAGACTGGGGAATTCAAAGAAACTCTTTGGGGTCATTCCGAGGCGGTTTGGTCTCTCGCCATCAGTCCGGACGGGCAAACTCTCGCCAGTGGCAGTTGGGACAAGACAGTGAAGTTGTGGGATATCAGCGCAAATAATCAGTCCCAGCAGCCCAACGGTTCTCTGCTGCGGACTTTAATCGGCCATTCCGACAAGGTTAAGTCCTTGGCTTTCAGTCCCGACGGAGACAAGCTGGCCAGCGCCGATTTGAGCGGCACTATCAAGCTGTGGCGGATGAGTCCCGGCGAGCGGTGGCAGATGAGTCCCGCCGACACGGTGGGCACGCTGAAGGGTCATTCTACCTGGGTGGATTTGGCTTTTAATCCTCAAGACAAAACTCTGATAAGTGGCAGTTTTGACGACACGATTAAGGTGTGGCGACTGTCTCCTTAATTTTTTCGATCGCCCGTTCAATTAATTTTTGAACAGCTAGGGCGATCGAACATTCAGTTAATTGATATATCAACACTTCGGACAGTTTCAAGGCTGACGCATGGGGTGTTAGAAACCCGCTTTCTATGAGTTTTGCTAACAGGAACGAGAAATATAGTCAGCAACCGCGTTTCAGATCGTCAAGAGTGCGTCCAGAACTTTGCTGACTTTTATCTCGCTTTAATCGGAGTTCCCTAAAACCTCTATGCTACGGTTGGTAATCAAAAACTGTCCGAACTGTTGGTACAAAAACAAATTTAAAATTGAAAATAGTCAGAATATCCCTAGAAATCGCGGTTGCTAACTAACAGTTGTGGTAAAGTAGTTTTGGCTGTTAAACTAAAATCTATGACCGCAAATTCCGAGTTAGCAGAGCAGTATTTGTCAGCGGGCGAGAGCCTCCAGAAATCAGGAAAACTTGAGGAGGCGATCGCTCAATATCAAAAATTACTAGCCATTCCAGCAGATAATGCGATCGCACTCAACAAGATCGCAGAAATTTATTATACGCAACAGAAATATGTAGAGGCGATCGCCTCCTGTTACCAAGCACTTCGCCAGCAACCCAATTTCGCCGCCGCCTACAAAACTATAGGCAATATCCTGCAAGCCCAAGGCAAAATAGACGCGGCGATTCGTGCATACTCCAAGGCGATCGAATTCGACCCTAATTTTGTCGAAGCATATGTTAATTTGGGCAGTATGTTTTACAAACAAGGGCAGCTCGATGACGCCATAACTTACTATCAAAAATCTCTAGTTCTTCAACCAGATTTAGCCGTCGCTTATTGGAATTTAGGCAAAAGTTTGGAAGAGCAAGGTCGAATCAATGAAGGTTTATTTTATCAAAAAAAAGCTCTAAATTTACAGCCGGAGTTAGAAGGTAGAAGCAATTTAGTAAAAAATCCCACTTACTGAAGAGAAATGCTATAGTCGGAATGATTCAATCATTAACGATGCAAGCTGGATCGAAATGGAAATTAACCAGAATCCGCTCGAATTCCTAACGGCTAAAGTACAAAAAGCTGTTGCCGATACCCAAAACTTAGCCAACGAAATCGCTGCTAAAGTTGAGGAAAGTACAACTGTATTAACGGCGTGGGGACAATCAGCGCCAAGTTCAATTGTTAGTGCCGGGGCGATCGCTACTCAAGAAGCTTTTAAAATAGCACATAACATCCGTTTTGAAAACCTGCCAAGAAATCTGCAATCCAAATTTGCTAGGGCTGGGATGCGTGACGGAATGCGAGATGTGCAAGAAGCAGCAAAAGTATTTGAATCCATACCCGCCCAAATTCGTGCCCAAGGCCCAGAAGCAATTCGCAACTTCTGTCAAGATAAAGATTGGAGTCACATCCAAGCCCACGTCAATGGAGGCGGAAGCGAAGCTGCTAACGGGATTTTTGAATATTTTTGGGTAAATCGTGCTCGCGGTGGTAAAGACATGACTGCTGCAGAATTAGCAGTCGCTAAGCAAGTTTTAGCGGATGCAGCGTTTAAAGCAGCAGTTGCGGAAATCGTTGGGGCTGCAATGAAAGGGGCGATCGCCGCAGCAGTAATTGAGTTAATATTTTCTATCTTAGAAAACTCGCTATTGTGCGTGGAAGGCAAAATTACCCAGTCAGAGTTAGTCGAACAAGTTGCCACCGCCACCGCCAAAGCTGGCATTGCTGGGGGTGTTGTTACTGGCATTCTGTTAACGCTGTGCATGATATTTCCCCCAATTGCCGCGCTTTTAGGTGCCGCTGCGATGCCCTTGGCGGTTGCAGGTATTGGTTTTATGGGAATTCGTGCCTGGGAAATCTTTTGTCACGGCGATCGACTATTTGGTATTACTGAACAAACACAAAAATTTCTGGGGATGACTGAACTGTTGACTGTTGACTGTTGACTGTTGACTGTTATGATACCCGAATCAAACCGTTTATGAAGCGCGGATTTAAGACTCTATTCATGATAGTTATTTATGTCCGCGCTTTTGGGTGGCGGTTGCTTGTAGCAACATTTTCAAATGATTGGGAAACATAAAATAGTATGGATTCAGTAGAAAAAAATCAAGATCAGCAGCATCCGCAATACAAGCGCGATCGAGCCAGTGTCAATACTTTATTAGCAGGAGAAGCAACCGACTACAATTTATCGGAATTAGCAAGATTAATAATTCGCTACCGAGGCTTTCCCGGTGCTAGAGATATTCAATTAGACTTAAAAAAAGTTCTGCAAAAATGGAATCATACCGAAGAAACTCTTTACGAACAAACCCGTAAAATTCACGCTACAGGTGAGGTTTACAGGAAACAAAAAAGCGACCAAGAAGATTGGGTTTAATCTCAAATCTCGCTTAAATACCTGCTCTATCTCTTACATGAAAAAGGCTATATTATGAAAGCTTAGAAGTGAACTAGCGATCGAAATTAATGAGTAATTTTAGGCCTCGGAGCAGGTGCACCTCGCAGCATTCCTTCTGTACTGAGGTCTTCATCAATTTCTTCCCAGTGAATGCCATAGCCTCCTCCACATACTTCCCATTTTTCCCTTTGATCAGGCGTTGCATGAAACAATCTTGGATACCAAATTAAAGGCACGGTAATGATTCGTCCATCCATCAAATCAACACTAATGGTTTCTTCTGTAAAATGAATGTGCTTAACTCTCTCGTCCGCTCGAATCGCCAAAATACCCATACCAAGCCTCCAATAGCGTTTGTTTATTTTCTTGTACTACCGACTCTATTTTACGAAGTTCTTTAGCACTAAAACCAAGGTTGTTTCCTAAACTGACTGGCTCCAACCAAAATTTAACCGATGATTTGTCTCTGTCAATATGAACATGAGGTGGTTCATTTGGTTCATGGCTGTAAAAGTAAAGTCGGTAAGGGCCTATTCGTAAAATAGTTGGCATAATTGCAGGTTATACAATATTTCAATGCGAATAAGCTGATACGCATTTAAATTGGGATTTTTGAACCCTAGACTCCTTGCACCCTGGCTTTCAGGCAAAAAATTTAAATGCTGAACAGCTTATCTGTATTTGGTTTTCTTTTATTCTTCTTCCATAATACGGGCGGTGTAAAATCAACTGGTTCCTAGGAAGAGCCTGGGAACCAGCAACAGTCAACAGTCAACAGTCAACAGTCAACAGTTAACTATCTTCAAACCATCTCTGGCGAAACTTGCATTGCCGGCTGCGGCTGGAACTGGAATAGCGAATAAACCACATTGCGGCGGATATCCGTCATCATGTCCAAAAACAGCTCGTAACCTTCAGTTTTGTACTCGATCAGCGGGTCTTTCTGCCCGTAACCGCGCAGCCCTACAGACTCGCGCAAAGCATCCATTTGCTGCAAGTGTTCCCGCCACAAAGTATCAATTTGCTGCAAAATAAAGAACCGTTCCGCATCTCGCATCAATTCAGCTCGGATTGCATTAACTTCCGCTTCTTTCATGTCGTAAGCGTTGCGGACTTGTTCGTGTAAGAAAGTTTTAATTTCCTCAACGGACAAATCTTCTAGCTGATCCGGTGTCATGTCAGCCAGCAAATAAACAAATTCCTTCACCTTGCTCACAAGTTTGTCGAGTTCCCATTCTTCCGAGGGTAAATCGGGATTGATGTATGCTCCCACGATGTCGTCCATCGTCTGTTCGGCATACTTAATTACCTGTTCTTTGGAGTCCAAACCTTCCAATACTCGGCGACGTTCTGCATAGATTGCTCGACGCTGATTGTTCATCACTTCGTCGTATTCAAATACCTGCTTGCGGATATCGTAATAGTAGGTTTCGACTTTTTTCTGAGCGCCTTCGAGGGAACGAGTTAGCATTCCAGATTCGATCGGCATATCATCCTCAATATTAAAAGCCTTCATCAAACCTGCCACCCGTTCGCCGCCGAAAATCCTGAGCAAATTGTCTTCCAAACTCAAGAAAAACCGCGTTGAACCAGGGTCTCCTTGCCGTCCCGCCCGGCCGCGCAACTGATTGTCGATCCGGCGCGATTCGTGGCGTTCCGTACCGATGACGTGCAAGCCTCCCAACTGCACGACTTCATCGTGTTCGGTGCTGGTAAAAGCATCGTACTCCTTGCGAGTTAAATTGTAAGCTTCCCGCAATTTTTGAATTACCGGGTCTTTTGTCGGCGCTTTTTCCGAAGCTATAGCCACGATATCATCGGCTTGCAATTCCGAGAGCGATCGCTCGCCGTACTCCTTCACCGCCAATTCCACCGCCGCCTTGAGCATTTGCTCGGCATTTTTCGATAGCTGCGTCGGGAAAATCTGCGCCGAAGCTTTCCAAGACTTTACCTTTTTCTTAGTCGGATCAAAACCTTGAGGTGCGGGGCGGGCATTAATACCAGGCACTTGCACCAACGAAAACCCCTCGTCATCTTCGGGTTGCACGATCCGGGGCATAAAATACTCCCGCAACTTCAGGCGCGCCATGTACTCAGAATTACCGCCCAAAATAATATCAGTACCGCGTCCCGCCATGTTTGTCGCGATCGTCACAGCGCCTTTGCGTCCGGCTTGAGCGATAATTTCTGATTCCCGCTCCACATTTTCCGGTTTAGCATTAAGCAAATTGTGAGGAATTTTCCTCTCCAGCAGCAGCCGCGACAGCAACTCCGACTTTTCTACGCTTGTCGTGCCCACCAGCACCGGCCGACCCACCTCGTGCATTTCCGCGCATTCTTGGGCGATCGCATTCCACTTCCCAGCCTCCGCCTTGTAAACCATATCCGAAAGGTCTGTGCGGCTGGTAATCCGGTTAGTGGGAATCAGCGTCACTTCCAGTTTGTAAATCTTCTCAAACTCCGTCTCTTCAGTCTTCGCCGTCCCAGTCATCCCCGACAGCTTCGGATAAAGCAAAAAGAAATTCTGATAAGTAATTGTCGCCAGCGTCTGAGTTTCCGGCTGAATTTCCGCCCGTTCCTTGGCTTCGATCGCCTGGTGCAAACCGTCACTCCAGCGCCGTCCCGGCATCACGCGGCCGGTAAACTCATCAACAATCACGACTTCGCGATCGGGATTGACGATGTAGTTAATATCCTTAATAAACAATTCCTTGGCCTTAATCGCATTAAAAATGTAATGCGCCCAAGGGTCAGCCGGGTCGTACAAATCCGTAACACCCAACAACCGCTCAGCTTCACCAAAGCCTTCATCGGTCAATAGCACATTCCGAGCCTTTTCGTCAACCTCGTAATGTTCTTCATTTTCCTTTCTCAGAGCAGCAGCTACCTCAGCCGCCCGTATATACTTCTCACTGGGGCGTTCCACCTGGCCGGAAATAATCAGAGGCGTCCGCGCCTCATCAATCAGCACCGAGTCAACTTCGTCAATCACGCAAAAATTAAAAGGACGCTGCACTACATCTTCCATGACAGTAGCCATGTTGTCCCGCAAATAGTCAAAGCCGACTTCGCTGTTAGTCGCGTAGGTAATATCGCAGTTATAATTTTTCTTTCGTTCCACCTGATCCATGCCCTGCTGAATCAGTCCCACAGTCAATCCCAGGAAGCGGTGCACCTGTCCCATCCATTCCGCGTCCCGTCTTGCGAGATAATCGTTGACGGTGATGATGTGTACGCCTTTACCGTTGAGGGCGTTGAGGTAAGCTGGCAGCGTCGCCACAAGAGTTTTGCCCTCACCGGTTTTCATTTCGGCAATTTGGCCTTTGTGCAGAATAATGCCGCCGAGGAGTTGGACATCAAAGTGGCGCATTCCTAAAACCCGTTGTCCCGCTTCCCGCACCACTGCAAAAGCCTCCGGCAAGATTTCGTCTAGGATCTCTTTCTCCTCGTTGAGAGATTTAGCTTTTGCCAGACGTTCTTGAAACTCCGCCGTTTTGCCTCTGAGGCCGTCGTCTGAGAGTGCGCGGATGTCTTCTTCCAAAATATTGATATCAGCTACCCAAGGCTGAAATTTTCTTAGTTTGCGCGCGTTGGGATCGCCTAGCAGATTTTTAAACATGGCAGGAGAGGCAGATTTTTAATAATTTAGCTATTAGCTTTCAGGGTTACGGGCTGTAGTGTTAGCCACAACATATACCCTCCCCGATTGTAGCAACCATTGGCTCTCCTGGGCCGTCGCTGGGGTCGAGCGACCGATTTTGGATTTTCGATTTTGGATTTTCGATTGAAGTTGGTGAAGGTGGGTCGCGATCGCAACCCAGGTATATGTGCTTACTGACAATTGCAGGGCGTAACAGGCAATCTCTCGGTTCAACCAGAGATTAATGTTTTTGTTGCTAATTTCAGCAACAGGCTTCCGGGCCTGTTCCACAAGAGATTAATGTTTTTGTCGGGTGTGCCGGAAAGCCCGCCCGATCGCCCTTATTGAAAATGCTGTCACATCTCAGGTCAGATCAACCCTAGTTTTAAACAGGCCGCGGCACTTCGTAAGTCAAAAAGTCATAAGCCATTTTCGTATTCGGAAAAATTGCCTGCGCTTCCTTGAGCAAATCATCCAGGACGATCGCATTCCCTGGAGCGTAACGCGGGCTAAAATGCGTCATAATTAGCTGTTTAGCCCCAGCAATCAAAGCAACTTGAGCTGCCATTGTTGAAGTTGAATGCAGGCGATCAAATGCCATTTGAGCATCTTGATGAGCAAAAGTAGCTTCATGAACCAACAAATCAGCATCCTTCGCCAATTCTACGGCCCCTTCACAAAAAACCGTGTCAGTACAATAAACAAACTTGCGCCCGATTTGATCCGGGCCACAAAAATCAGTACCTTTAAACTGTCGCCCATCCTCTAACTTTACCGTCTTTCCTTGTTTTAATTGACCGTAAACAGGCCCGGAAGGAATACCCACCGCCTTAGCTTTTTCTACATCAAAATGTCCCGGACGGTCTTTCTCAGTTACTCGATAACCAAAAGCAGTAACTCGGTGCTTCAAAAGACCGCAGCTAACAATATATTCATCATCTTCATAGATGACTCCCTCGTGACTTTTGTGCACCTTCACCGGGTAAGAAAAATGAGTTTGAGAATAGCGAACGCCAGCTTGCAAATATTCTTCAAGTCCCGGAGGCCCGTAAAGATCGATGCGCTTGACATTCCCCGCCAAACCGCAGCTAGCCAGCAAACCCATTAAGCCGAAAATATGGTCGCCGTGCAGGTGAGTGATGAAAATGCGGCTTAGTTGGCTGACTTTTAGGTCGCTGCGGAGAAACTGGTGCTGAGTTCCTTCGCCGCAGTCAAACAGCCAGAGTTCCGCTCGCTGGGGCAAGCGGAGGGCGATGCTGGAAACGTTGCGCGATCGCGTGGGGACGCCGGAGCTAGTTCCGAGAAATGTAATCTGCAAGAGTCAAATCACCTCAATTAAGTCTTTAAAAATATGTTACATATATCCAGAGTGCGGCAAATCCGACATACAGGAAATAGTCGCAGCCAGGAACCTGGATAAATCGCTGTTCCTGCGAACATCTAGTTGCTAAAATCATTTTCGACAACGGCACAGAGTGCCAAACCCAATTCTAACGTTTTCTTTCTTTCGTTCCTCTTCCTTTTTCCCGAACCCCAGCTTCCCCTTAAAACTTGTCAAACATATACAGCATAAAAGGAAAATTTTCAAATGCAGTCAGGAGTATTTTTTGCTTCCGTTCTTTCGACATTAAAAAAACGCTACTTTTGGATTTCGCTGTTGTTTTGGCTGGCAATGGTAGCCCCAGCACAGGCCGCACTGATCTTGCGAGTGGCGGTACAAGACGGAGCAAGTCAGGTAAAAGTCGGCAGTTCTACCAAAGCTGCAATCCGCGACGGTAGCGGGCGCAATTTGGGCGAACTGTCGGCAAACAGTTCTCAGTCGGCTCAATTTCGATCGGGAACAGTGGCAATTGGTCGCTGGGCGGCCAACCAAGTTTGGATCGAGCCGACGGGAAATGGTTATGTTTGGATTGGCGATCGTTGGTATCGGGGACGCACGCTTCTAGTTCCCCAAAAAGGAGGCTTGACTGCCATCAACTACGTCAATATCGAACAATATCTCTACAGCGTTCTCGGCGCCGAGATGAGTGGCAATTGGCCTCAAGAGGCTTTGAAAGCCCAAGCAGTCGCCGCCCGTTCCTACGCTATCCACCAGCGCCTGAAAAGCGAAACCGACCTTTACGACGTGGACAGCACTCAGTATTCGCAGGTTTACAAAGGACTGCAAACAGAATCTTCTGGCACTTATTCCGCAGTCGATGCAACCGCCGGTCAAGTTCTGGCCTACAACGGTCAAATTATTTTAGCCGCTTTCCACTCTGCCTCTGGGGGACATACTGAAAATGTCGAAGATGTTTGGACGGAACCCCTGCCTTACCTGCGTGCTGTTCCTGACTTCGACCAAGGGGCGCCGGTTTATCAATGGAAAGAAAATTTTTCTCGCGCTCAAATCAGCAGTAAGATTTCTGGCGTGGGCAATGTGATCTCGATGAAGCCAGAACGCACTACCGCTCACGGCAGCGTTTTGAGGATGAAAGTAGTTGGAGATGGCGGTTCTAGGGTCATGACTGGCGCAGATTTACGCCGGGTTTTAAATTTGAGGAGTACGCGGTTTACCGTGATTCCTCAGTATGCGGGCGGTGGGAACCCAAGGAACAGTGGCCAAGCTCCTACCGGTTTTCAAGTTGCTGGCAAAGGTTTCGGCCATGCTGTAGGAATGAGTCAGTGGGGGGCCTACAATTTGGCCAGACAAGGATACGGCTACCAGCAGATTTTGTTGCACTATTACCGAGGTGCTACTTTGGCTAGAATTGCAGTCCAGTAACTGCTGGGAATGGGCAAGAAAGTTCGGCAACGGATTCGCTTTCTTCGGATGTAACGGATGTAACGGATGTCAAGGGGAAGGAAGAAGGAAGAAGGAAGAAGGAAGAAGGAAGAAGGAAGAAGGGAAAAACAGCTATTCGTGTATCCGTGACTTCCCTGTCCTGAATACAGGGAATTGAGAATTGAGAACTTGTACGGCTTTTCGACTACGCTCAGGAACCGCGTAGTGGCAGACCAGGAACCGCGTAGCCGAAGTATTGGAAATTGGGAATTGGGAATGATTAATGACTAATGACTAATGACTAATGACTGATCACTAACTACATGACTAACTACATTAAGGATTGCTATGCAAAAGTGGGAGTATTTATTTGTGGATGCGAATATGTATCCTTTTGGAAACAAGCTGATTAGTTTATATGTAAACGGTGAAGAACAGCGAGATTGGAAACAAGGCTCGCTTCATCTATTTGTCAATCATTTGGGCGAGGAGGGATGGGAACTTGTGGCTCTAGATCACGACTCGAAGTATGACCAAAATTGTTTGATTTTTAAACGCCCTAAGCTTATTTAATAAAACTCGGAGTATAAAAACTTCTGACATCAATAAAGATTGATATTTTCCACAATTCTTAGCAACGAGATAAAAGCCAGTTCCCCAACAAAGATATTTCATTGTGGAACTGGCATCCTGTCTATTCTTTAAAAGGGTGCAAGATTTTAGTGCAACCTAACTTAACAACAAAGAACTGT
Organism: Microcoleus sp. AT3-D2; assembly: GCF_036705715.1. Classification (NCBI taxonomy): domain Bacteria; kingdom Bacillati; phylum Cyanobacteriota; class Cyanophyceae; order Oscillatoriales; family Microcoleaceae; genus Microcoleus; species Microcoleus sp. AT3-D2. The sequence goes on from NZ_JAUBVE010000069.1 coordinate 28,931, forward strand.
TTTTTTTATTATTATTACAAGTTGTCCGAGCGACCAATCCGGCGCTGCCATTCCGCATCTATTTTGGCTGACTGTTCTAGTTCTTGTTGGGTTAATTCTGTTTCTGTTGTATAAGCTAAGTCTTCTCCAGTCAGAACGTTTTCTGCCGCAAATTCTCGGGCGTAGGTCAGTTTTTTGAGCAAGTTGGCATCGGGTTCGTTTAATAACATTGCTCGCTGCTGACGCTCTTGATTGCGGGCTTCTATCCGGCTATTTTTCCACTGAATCCAGAAGTAGCGAATTAAAGGAATTGCGAGAAATCCGACGCCGTAAATTAGGAGCATGGGATAAACAGCGCTCACGAAACCGATAAATCCACCGACGATTAAATTATTAGTTAATAGATTCCCCAAAACTAACGCACCGACAAGATTGACGGCTCCTAACCCTGCTGCGAGCATGATTTGGCCGGAACTGGCGTTGCTGAAACGCCACAGCATTTCTCGCAAATAAGCTGCTACTGGTTGAGGATTTTTCTGGACGGCTGTGGTTTGCAATTGCGGAAAATGGTAAATTATTTGCCCTTCAGGGCTGACTTCGGGGCGGCCGTCAAAACGGGCGAGAGCCGGTAACATATATTCTTCGTATTCTCGGGCGTATCCTTGTCCGAGATTATCTAGATATGGAGCAATTTGTTCGGCGGCGACGGCGCCTCGGTTGTTGCGAATTGCAGTCGCAATATCGCTCCACTTGCGCTCTTCTAGATTGTGATTGGGATTGCCGTCTCCAAATAGAAAGGAGAAAACTGCTTCCAGAAAACTCATCTGGGGTTTTTGGCCCGTTAAGCGCGATCGCTGCTGGTAGTATGGTTGGTCATGGTTCCAGTAAAATATCCAGATTAAGTCGTTCCAGAAGTAGGGAAAAAAGGAAAAGCCGCCACCTCTGCCGCCCCCGCCGCCACCCTCTCCTCCTCCTCCCCCGTTATTGTTATCGCCGCTGGAGAGTAAAATCGTGATAGCAACAAAAATTAAGAGGATAGAAGCTACCAGCACTATGCCGAAAGATATCCGAATCAGATAAAATAAAATGCGCCAGATTTTTTGCCACCATTCCTGCAACTGCAATCGCAAGAATTTGTTTCGCAAAATATCTCGAAAGTTCTTGGGAAATAGGTAGGCAATGTCGCCGGATTCTGCTACTTGCAGGTTGCCACCTGCTTCGGAGGCGAGGGTTAACAGTTCTCGCTGGGCAAAATTGACATCTAATCCAGCTTTTGCCACCACGTCTCCAACCGTAACGCGGTAGCCAAGTTGTTCGACGGCTTGCATAATGGTGGGATTCGGAGCCATAGGTTTCTCTCTGTGAAAATTACCCGGTTATTTTTATTATATATTGCGGGAATTCGAGCTGGTTTTGGCGATCGGGTTTCTGATTTTTTTTTAGGCTGCCCTTGACTTTGGGGCAAAATATTGCTAGTGTTTTGCCGAATAACTTTTAAGTATGGGCTGAACTCGGATAACTTAATAAAACTTTGTGATTGAATTTCTTCTCGGCAGGCTATTTGCTTGTTTGCTCTGAGGGTCAAGAGGGGGGATTATGGGTACAGTTAGTAAGGTACGGTGTGCGATCGCCCGTTGGCGTTAGCAAAGCAATCCGAAGGAAAGCCATCGAAGAGGGGATGATTGCCCCTGCACCCTCCAGCAGAACTTTTCCCTTCGGCGCGGGTTTTTGTAAGTTTTGTGTAGAGTGCCAGAGATATGTTAAAGAAATCTAGTTTTTTTGCCAGTCTTGCAAGACTTATATAAAATAGATAGAGCTTGCGCGGGTGTTAAACCCAAGGGCGTGTTTTAAGGTTCGCAGGTGCGATCGACTAAACTTTTTAGCGCCCTCAACACAACGGCCCACTACAACAGTGGCGCAATTATTAATAGGAAAACTTTACAGGCTAATTTTTCTGATTAGCCACTAACCAAACAATCGCATATGCCAAGAACTCAACGCAACGATAACTTTATTGACAAAAGTTTCACGGTAATGGCTGATATCATCCTAAAGATTATGCCGGCTAAAAAGCAGGCGAAGGAAGCTTTTGCTTATTACCGGGATGGTATGTCAGCTCAAGCAGATGGCGAATATGCTGAAGCGTTGGACAATTATCATGAAGCGCTGAAGCTGGAGGAAGATCCTTACGATCGCAGTTATGTCTTGTACAATATGGGGCTGATCCATACTAGCAACGGCGAACACGATAAAGCTTTGGAATATTACAGCGAGGCTTTGGATCTCAATCCGAGAATGCCACAAGCACTCAATAATATTGCTGTGATTTACCACTATCAAGGGGAAAAGGAAAAGGAAGCTGGCAATATTGAAGGGGCGGAAGGGCTGTTTGATAAAGCTGCGGATTATTGGAAGGAGGCTATTCGCTTGGCCCCGAACAATTACATTGAGGTACAAAATTGGCTGAAGACGACAGGTCGATCGCAAATTGATGTGTATTTTTAACTAGGATGGGCATGGGGCATGGGGCATAGTTAGTAGTTAATAGTTGGTAGTTAGTCGTTTCTCTAATAACAAATAACCAATTCCCTATGCCCAATTCCCTATGCCCAATTCCCCATTCCCCATTCCCCATTCCCGATTTTTATGATAGACAGAGAAGAAGTTCGGAAAGTAGCGAATTTAGCGAGATTGGAATTAACGCCGGAAGAAGAAGAGCAGTTTACTGGTCAACTTAACGGTATTTTGGATTATTTCGAGCAATTGAGTGAACTAGATACAAGTAAGGTGCAGCCGACAACGCGGGCGATCGATGTTAGTAATGTAATGCGATCGGACGATTTGCAACCTTTTGCTAAGGGAGAAAGTATTTTGGAGGGAGCTCCCGATCGCGATGGAGAGTTTTTTAAAGTGCCTAAGATTATGTAGCGTTCCCCCTACGCACCTAACTGAGGAACATCCCTTGAGGGGCGGGCTAGCAATGCCTACCCCAAAAACAGATTAAATTAACTGTGGAACAGGTAATAAGTAAGCCCGGTATAAGCCACCCCACAAGCCGATTAAACTGATAGAAACCCAACACAAGATCGCTCATAGCGATCGCTCTGTAAAGTTCATTTTTGGGGTAACAAATAGTCATGTACGTATTAATTGGTGGAGCAGGAATGATGGGGCTAGGTTTAGCCCAGCAGTTATTAAAAGTCGGTCATACGGTTGCAATCATCGATGCCGACCCGCTGGCCTGTCGCTTTGCTCGAGAAAAAATCGGAGTGATGGCATTTGAAGGCAGTGCCGTGAGCACAACGGTGCTTCTGGAAGCCGGAATTAAACAAGCAAACGCCGTCGTTGCTGCACTCAGGGACGATGCACTGAATTTAGCGCTGATCACCCTATCCAGAAGCTATGGCATTTCCCATATTGTGGTGCGAATGCGCGATCGCGAATTCATGGAAGCCTATCGACTTGCCGGAGCCAGTCACATCATCAGCACTATTGATTTGGCAGTTGCATCAATGGCGAATGCGATTGAATACCCCCAAATCGAGTCTATGATGCACTTTGAACACGGGCAAGTCGAGGTACTAAAGTTGCCAGTTCCAGGCGATTGCAAGGTGGCAGGTCGCACTGTTGCTCAAATTGCTCAAGACCCTCGTTTTCCAACAGGTTCGCTGATTATTGGTTATCAATGCCATGCCTGCGCCAATCTGGAGATTCCGAACGGCAATACAGTTCTTGAAGCAGGCTCTACTATCTTGGTCGTCACCCGTCCAGAGCTAGTTCACCAGATGATTGATTACCTCGGCATTCGCGCTAGTCATCTGCCAACGTTAGAAGTTTCTCATCCAAATCTTTGATGTAAGGATGAACCAGATCCTCTGGGACAATTCGCTTGCGGAGGGCATCGCTAACGGCTCCTTTTTCTGCTAAAAGCAATCGCCGTCGAATCGTATCTAGCCCGCTGCGATCGCCCTTTACTTGCCCGGCCCGATGTTGATTGTAGAGATCGCGCAGCACTCGCTCCGAGTGTGCTACTCGTGCTTGATATGATGCCCATAACTCTTCGTAAACTGCCTTCGGCAACACGCCTGCTTTCAGCAAACTATCTAGCTCATCTTGAGCCGCTTTGGAAGCAATCAACTGAATCTGTAACTGCCCAGCTTCCTGCATTACATCAGAAACACGGCTGATTTGTAACCGTTTTACCAGCCAGGGTAAACTTAATCCCTGTCCTACCAAGGAGAATAAAACTGCACCGAAAACCAGCGCAATGATATTATCTCGTCCTGTCAATCCCAGAGGAATACTAAGCGCCAGTGCCATCGAGAGTGAGCCTTTGATGTTTCCCAGAAACAGAACGTGTTGCCAGCGCAGGGGAATCGGACGATCGAACCACCGCAGCCCCGCTAACAACAGATAGACTGAAAGAATCCTTCCCAGTTGATAGGCCAAAATGACGAATAGGATGGATGGCAAAATTCTCCACAGCGTCAGCGGGTTAATCTCAATGCCGATCAGCAGAAAAATAAATGTATTGACCCCAAAACCAGCGTACTCCCAGAAGCTCAGTAGCGTAATTCGATCCGAGGCTGATGTAGTGCGAGAAAGCCCCAGATTGCCAAAAATGAGTCCGGCGATAACCACAGCCACCGCACCGGATACCCCAAAAAATTGCCCGATTTGGAATGTTCCTAACGCCAGCGCAACGGTCAGCAAGAGACTACTCAACGGGTCATTTAATCGAACAAATATCGGCAGACTCAAGTAACCTAAGATGACACCCACGAGTCCCCCGCCCAAGGCAACCACGAGCAGTTCCTTAAGTCCTCCCACAACGGTAAGAGAACCTGTAGCATAAACGACTAGAATCAAATTGAATGAAACCAGGGCAGCCGCATCATTGAACAGAGTTTCTCCTTCCACGATGGTGGATAGCCGGGAAGGTACACGGATCTCCTTAAAGACTGCGATCATTGAGACTGTATCAGTGTTTGCCAGAATGACTCCGATCAGCAACGCCGGAATCCAGTCTAGCCCTAGCCCAAATTTAACCAGAACAGCAATAATTGCTGAGGATAAGATCGAGCCTGGGCCCGCCAGCAGGGCGATCGGCTTAAAGGTGCTGCGGAGACGGCTGATATCAGTATTGATAGCTGCTTCAAAAATCAGAATTGGTAGGAAAAGATTTAATACTAAAGAGGGGTCTAAACCAATTCGACGTGACAATACCTCCGTAATGGGCAAGCCTGCTAACACTAAGCCCGTCACATAGGGAATTCGCAACCGTTGGGTTACGAGTGCCACAACAGTTGCAATCAGCAGCAGAATGATCAAGATGATGACCAATTCAGAAATAACTCCTGCTGTTTGGCTATTTGTAGCAGGATCGCTGCCCAAGGGAGTTGGTTGCGCTACAATCGACTCGATCACCGATACTCCTGTCATAAACTCGTTTTCCTCACAGAAATTGACAGATTAACTACGGTTTTAGTCTACAGGAGACGGTTCACTATGCTGTAGGCGTAACTGCAATTTATATGGTTTATTTGGATGAATGCCAATGAAGCTGAAACAGGATTTCTGGGTTGGTTGGGCGCTAGGGGCGATCGTCCTGAGCTCTTGTTACCAAACTATCTCACCAAGACAACAATCTGATATCGTTGCGATGTCATTACCTTCTGTTGAGTCCAAACTGCCTTAAAAAAGCAACAATCTGATACTGAGCGTAAAACTTCACACTTTGGGAGCATCTCATATTTGTAAAAACACTTGTTCTGGCTCTTCCTTCTTCCTTCTTCCTCTTTCTTCCTCGCTCCTAGCTCGCAACTCTAATTTCTAGCTTGGCTGCTTTCATTGAGATGCTCCCTCGTCCTTTCTTACCTTAAATTTATGTAGCATCATAGACACGCCACGTCAGAATCTCCCAACGTTTAAGGACAGGTTCAGCAATCAAAACCTCATTTTCTCTTGCCTCCATGACGATCAAATAATCTCCCTGCTTAAATCTGTCATTGTAAATTCTTGCTTGTTCTTCGGGCATCAACCATCCTTGAAGTGCGCCATATAGACCACCAGCAGTTGCAGCAATCCCACTTCCAGCGAAAGTTGCTAAAAGGCTTTCTACCGCTAATGCCTGACCAATACCGGGAATTAGCAGGCTGCTGAGTCCAACAATTAAGGCTACTGAACCTAGTCGTATGCTGCCTAAGATCCCGCCTACTTGTGCGCCTGCTGCTCTTGTGATAAAAATTTGCTGCACACCCAGAGAGTCTAAATCATCATTGTCAGAAGGTTTAGCAATCACTGAAATCTTGTGCATGGGGAACCCCCTGCTTTTTAGCTCAACAAGCGCCTGCTTTACATTTCGATAATTAGTAAATAGGCCGCTAGCACGTTTGAGATTTTGGGAAGTCATGATAAATATTCAATATTCAACGCTACAAAATTGGTAAATAGTGTGTAAAGCCGCTTTGAATGACCGCATCACAAAAACCGCTTATACCGAATCCGGGCTTGGAGATTCTGTTATTTTTTAGTCGGCGCAGGCCGACTTTGTTTGTATAGAAGCGGTTTTAACCGCCGATCAATCTACTTATACCGAATCCTGGTTTGGAGATTCTGTTATTCTTTAGTCGGCGCAGGCCGACTGTGTTTGTATAGAAGCGGTTTTAACCGCCGATCAATCTACAGGATGACAAACCAGGATTTAGTATTAATTCAGAGGTGCAAAACGCTTTAGCAAAGCTGACAAAGCAATCATTGGCAGTCCGAATCCGATACAAATTAAGCCTTGGATTGTGTTCAAAGCTTCAGTGTTGAATAACAGATTCATCATGCCCCATTGGCTAAACAGGAATTGGAGAATGAAAATAGCCCCAATGCCGATCGCTACAGCATAGCCAACTGATTCATCTTTACCGCGTAGTTTGGCGACGATCGCCGGAACGAAGCGACTGATGCTTAATAGGTAAAAAGCTTCTGCCGCAACCAATGCTTGAATTGCCATCGTCCGGGCTAGAGCTTCATTACCTGTGGTTTGGACGATCCATTCAAACATCCCAAAGATCACAATCCAGTTAAATACCGAAACTGTCAGAATCCGAGCAGTCAGCCTGCGAGACAGAAGCGGTTCATTGGCAGGTCGAGGCGGCTGTTGCATGACATTGGGAGAGGGCGGCTCAAATGCCAACGGTAAGCTCAACGCAACTGAACTGACCATATTCAGCCAGAGAATTTGTACTGGCAAAATGGGTAGTGGGGTTGCCAGAAGTACGGCAATCAAGATGGTCATGGACTCTCCACCATTCACGGGCAGGATGAAGGCGATCGCCCGCAGCAGATTCTTATAAACCGTGCGCCCTTCCTTAACTGCTTTCTCAATCGAAGCAAAGTTGTCGTTTGTCAACAGCATATCCGCTGCTTCTTTTGTAACTTCGGTGCCTGTAATACCCATCGCTATCCCAATGTCAGCTTGCTTCAGGGCGGGAGCATCATTAACTCCATCTCCAGTCATCGCCACAATCTCGCCCTTAGACTGAAGTGCTTCGACAATGCGGAGCTTTTGCTCTGGTGCGACACGAGCAAACACGCAGCTTTGTTCAACAGCATTGGCTAATTGCTGCGGATTCATTTGAGCGAGTTCTTGACCCGTAAAAACGGGAGCCTCTTGGGTTTGATTTAGTCCCATTTGGTGCGCGATCGCTGCTGCTGTTTTGGCATGGTCGCCGGTAATCATCTTGACCTGAATTCCTGCAGACCGACAGACTTGAATCGCTTGAATCGCTTCGGGGCGAGGCGGGTCGATCATGCCTTGCAGACCCACAAAAGTTAACCCTTCCTCAATATCAGAATGCTCAATGGAAGATTGAGAAGCAGGTACAACTTTCTTGGCAAGTGCCAGAACTCGTAACCCTTTTTTCGCCATTCTGTCCACGGTTTGCTCGATCGGCGCGGCGTTGAGGGATCTCGCCTCTCCCTCTTCATCGAGCATCTGGCGACACCGCTTGAGAATTGCCTCGATCGAACCCTTGACATAAATCAACCGTTCTGGACGATCGTCATGTAAGGTTGCCATGTATTGAAACTGAGATTCAAACGGCAGTGTATCGAGCCGGGAAAGCGATTCCTCCAGTTTCTCAGTAATTAACCCCGCTTTTTGGGCTACCGCAACCAGCGCCCCTTCCGTTGGACTACCGACTACAGTCCAGTTTCCATCTTGCACTTCTAGATGCGAATCGTTGCACAACAGTCCTGCTTGCAGGCATTCATATAAGGCAGGTGCGTTCCTCAAGTCAACGGAATGTCCATTTACAGAAATTTCCCCGTCTGGTGCATATCCTCCACCGCTAACCCGATATCGCTTTCCACCGGCATCAATCTCCTGAACAGTCATTTGATTCTCAGTCAAGGTTCCGGTTTTGTCGGAACAAATCACGGTGGTGCTGCCGAGTGTCTCAATTGCCGGAAGTTTGCGAATAATCGCGTGCTGCTTTGCCATTTGGGAAACCCCGATCGCCAGTGTCACCGTTAAAATCGCGGGTAAGCCTTCAGGAATTGCGCTGACGGCAAGGGCCACAGATGCCTTGAACACCTCAACCCAAGAAAATCTCTGGGCAATGCCTGCGACAAAGGTGAAGGCAGCCAAACCTAAAATGACATAGAGCAAGGTTTGGCTAAATTTGTCAATTTTGCGACTCAGTGGGGTTTCCAGTGTGGTACTTTGCTGCATGAGTTGGGAGATGTGTCCGGTCTCGGTCATGTCACCAATGCTGACGACCAGTCCGCGTCCCTGTCCAAACGTTACCAGGCTTCCGGTATACGCCATGTTCGTGCGCTCTGCCAGTGCAGCGTCTGCCTCTAGCGCCTGGGATTGCTTCTCAACCGGGACAGATTCTCCCGTTAACGCTGACTCATCGACCTGTAAGTCACGGACTTCGATCAGCCGTAGATCTGCAGACACTTTATCCCCTGAAGACAGCAAGACGAGATCGCCAGGAACCAGTTCACTGGATGAAACCACTTGCTTTTGACCATTGCGGAGAATGGTTGCCTCAGTTGCAACAGATTTTGCTAAAGCGGCGATCGCATTCTCTGCCTTTGACTCTTGAACGAAACCAATGGTGGCATTCGTCAGAGCAACCCCAAAAATTACCCCTGAATCAATCCACTCTTTCAGAAATGCTGTTACTATCCCAGCAGCTAACAAAATGTAGATTAGCGGCTGATTCAGTTGCTGAAAAAATCGCAACCAGGCACTTTGCTGCTTTTGAGCCGTTAGTTGATTGGGGCCGAGGATCTCGCGCCGTTCGGCTGACACCTCAGAAGATAGACCTATTTCCAGGTCAGTCTCTAAAATCTGAGCCACTTTCTCGACAGAGAGGTGGTGCCAAGAGTGTTCTACTAATTTTTCTACATTGGTTGCAGTCATAAGCTGATACGCATTTAAATTGGGATTTTTGAACCCTAGACTCCTTGCACCCTGGCTTTCAGGCAAAAAATTTAAATGCTGAACAGCTTAACGTTTCTTGTCAAGCCAAGTGCTTATCTGTTATTTCGTCTTGTTTCTAGCGTTATTGATGAATGTGAGCCAAAAGTGATGGACTGATTTCTGTTAATCATATTTGGATCACATTTGCTTCCTATACTGAGGCAGAGAACCGATTAAGATAACTTATAGAATTGCCAACTTTAGTTCACTGGATTTGATTGATTGTTGCCTTTTATTAATAGGGTTGTCAAAAGCATTACTTTTGATAGATGAACTATGGTACATTTACTTGTTAATTTGAAAGCTCAAAAACTTCATGCTGAGGTTTATGGGCAAAATTGCGTTTCACAACAAACAAAACAAACAAAGAATATGCAATTATTAAAGCTATTGGTGCAAGGAATCAGCGTCAGCACAGTTGCAGTTTTGGGTTTAGGTGCTTGCACCTCCCCCAATACTCCACAGACAACTGTTCCATCTACTTCTGCTCCCACAACTGCCACTGGAAATACGACTGTTCCAACCACTCCAGCGCCTGCAACCACGACCGCACAGACGCCTCAGAATCAAGACATTGACGATATTGCCGATCGCGTAGAAGAGGCTTTAGACTCCGATATTACCCTCAAGCAATTCGATTTGGACGCAGACGATCGGGATAATTCGATTGTGTTAACAGGGCGCGTTCAAACGGCAGAACAAAAAGCATTGGCAGAACAAATTGCTCGGCAAACTGCAGCGAATGTTTCCATCAATAACGAAATCGTTACTCAGTAGTTTTAATCCTCAAGCAGCAAGAGTATTGGACGCTTCTTGCTGCTTGAGGAATTGCTCGATCGCAGCGAGAAAACCTATAAATTTAACAACCTTATTTGACTGGATGCGATCGCAATATTGAAACAATAAACTTATTCAACAATTTCGTAACGAACTAACTGGCGAACATTTTGACGTGATAACTGGAGTTCTTGCGCGATCGCTGCCTCTATCTGGGTTGCGTCAGTCATTGGCAATTCTAATTCCAATCGCTTCAAAATGGGTTCTGCTGTTTCTACCGCAACCTGGGTGGTTCCTTGTTTTCGGTTAATCACCGCGTTGATCAGCAATATATTGACAGACACCGTTGCTTTAAGCTGGGTATCTGCCTGAAGTTTATTCTTTGCGATCTGAGGTTGTTGTAATTCTTGAGCCATTAGGAAACTGGAACCAACCCAAAACGCGATCGCCACAAACGGCAATGGCAACCAAAACTCTGCGCCTGATACTTTTAGCCAACGTCTAATCATCCGCTATTCTTTCCCATCCCTTCTGAGGCTAATAATATCTATTGGCACTTTAATAGAACTTGCTCTCTCCTAAAATCTAGCTTAAAGAAGATGCGCGAATCACCTCAAACTCTAATAATTCTGAAAACTGCAAGCTGCGAAGGAGGCGAGCCGAGATATGAGAGTTTTGCTGGTGGAGGACGACCCAAAGCAACTGATGCCACTTCAAACAGTGCTGGCTCAAGCAGGACATAGCGTGGATGGGGTAAAAGATGGAGAGACGGCACAGTGGCTGTTATCAGAAAAAGAATATGATTTGTTGATTTTGGACTGGATGTTGCCACATATCAGTGGGGTAAATCTCTGTCGTCAATATCGAGCAGCAGGGAAAACAGCGCCGATTTTGATGATCACGGCAAGAGATACCACGCCTGAAAAAGTGACTGGGTTAGACGCAGGTGCAGATGATTACCTGGTGAAACCGATCGATTTGGTTGAATTCATGGCACGAGTCCGGGCATTAAGACGGCGATCACCACTTTGGCAAGGAGATACGCTCAGCCTTGAGGATCTACACCTCCACCTCGATACTCTTACTGTTGAGCGACAAGGGGCAACCGTTTCCCTCTCCAGTCGCGAGTTTCAGTTGTTGGAGTATTTTATGCGTCATCCTCGACAGGTTTTGACTCGGAATCAGATTCAACAAGCCGTGTGGGAATGGGGGACTGAACCAGAGAGCAATGCGATCGCGGTTCTAATTCGCAAACTCCGCCAACGCTTGCAGGCTGTAGGAGCTGCAGACTGGATTGAGAGCATTTACGGTATGGGTTATCGCCTCACTTCCCCTGAAAAGTAACGATCGTGAAGGCAAGTCATGTTTAATCAAAGTCGTCGCAATCTGGCTCGTTGGTTCACCCTCTCCATGGGAAGCATTCTCGTGCTGTTTGCAGGGGTGATTTACCAGATTGAGGTAAAAGATAAACTAGAAGCCCTTGACCGACTGCTCTATGACAAGACTAGAGTCATGGCTGCCAGCGTACATTATGAAGTTCGCAAAAACCAGAGCCAGGTCGATCTGAGTCATGTCTCCCTGTTAGGCAGTGGGTCTCATCCGCTTGCAGAAGATCTGATTTATGTACGCTGGTATAACGCACAAAGGCGGTTAGTTCGTTTTTTTGGGACTCCTTCATCAGAGCAGTTAAATACGCCCTTTGGTTATCTCACAGTTCGATCGACCGATCCACTTTTGGGAAAAGGAATCTGGCTGCGTCAGGTGACATTACCAGTCGAAGGCAGAACCGGAGTGCTTGGCTATCTTCAGGTTGCAACTCCCCTGACAGAAACTCAAAACAGGCTCACTCAGCTTCAGATTGTGCTAACTCTCGCTGTCCCGCTGACACTGGGCTTAATTGCCATCACAGGTTGGTTTCTCAGTGGGCTGGCCATGCAACCCATTCGGCAAGCCTATCAACAGCTTCAACGCTTTACAGCCGATGCCTCTCATGAGTTGCGATCGCCCCTGTCTGCCATTCTCACTAATGCCCAGCTTGGGTTGCTGATCGCGGCTGATGATTCACGTTACCATCCTCCCTTAGAAAACATTGTAGATAGCGCAAAATCAATGGGAGCGCTCGTGAATAATTTACTGCTGTTGGCTCGTCATCAGGGGAACCTTGCGCCGGAATCGCTCAGGTTAATCAATCTCAACGAGTTGCTGAGCAATTTAGCAACCCAGTTTCTCGCACTTGCAGAAGCCCAAAATATCAAACTAACCTGCGAATTCCCGGAACAACGGATTGAATTATTGGCTGATCCTGATTTGCTACGGCAAGTAGTCGAAAACTTGCTTTACAATGCCTGTAAATATACTCCGGTTGGCGGAACTGTAAAGATACGCCTAGTTCTTCATTCCAATTTGGCAGTCATTCAGATTATCGATACCGGAATCGGTATTCCAGAAGCGGACTTACCCTATATTTTCGATCGCTTCTATCGAGTAGACACCGATCGCTCGCAGGAGAGTGGAGGCTTTGGGCTGGGGTTAGCGCTCGTCCAACAAATTGTCAAGGCACACAGCGGACAAATACAGGTGACGAGTGCAGTGGGCAAAGGCTCAACGTTTCAGGTTGAACTGCCCCTCAAACCTTATCACTAAGCTGCCTCAAGGAAGAGAAATGCTTGTAGTATGTAGTTATATAATGTTTGTTTTTGAGGTGACAATAAATCCTGTAGGTATTAATTGGTGGAGCCGGAATGATGCGGCTGGGATCAGCCTAACAGTTATTAAAAGTCGGGAACAGCATTGCGATGGTTGACACATACCAGCTTTCCTGTGGCTTTGCCCGTTAAAAAATAGAGTTCTCAACGGGTAATTTAACCAGGGTAAGAGCATCTCAATCATGCTTGACAAAAGCACTTGAGAATTTGCATCATATAGTCATTGTTCATCGCGGC
>NZ_JAUBVE010000070.1:0-41578 GCF_036705715.1 Microcoleus sp. AT3-D2
AATTAATTATAAAATGGAACCGAAAGATCAAAAACAAAGGTAACTTAGTTAATGCAGTTTAGATGTCGAACAGCTTAACATCATTCCCGCAGTACCTGCAACGATTAAACCAGTCTTCAGAGATTTCATTTGTTTTTGTCCTTTGTTTGTTAGTAATGAACAATGACTGCCCCAAAATTCATCAATTCTTGAAGCAAAATTCCTATGCGTTCAGAGCAAATCAGCTATCTATTGACTGAAGGTAAAACGACCGTTCACCTTTTCTCCGTTAATATCCGCAGTCACCTTCAGTGGATAATTTCCTGCATCTTTGACTGGAAATACAACGGCGTAATGTTTGCCCTCAGCATCGTATTTGAAGTCCAGCGTTTGCTGCTGTCCATTCGGAGACTGCACTTGTGCCGTCACTTTTGCATTAGGAATCGGTTCGTGGGTATCACCTTTTTGCAAATAAAGATCTAAGTGAGTTCCGGTATCCTCTTTCAGAGTTAAAAGTTCTAGGTGGTAAGGTCCAGACTCGACAACTTGACCTCCTTTAGATGGTTTGGGAGGTTCTGTTTTAGCAGATGCTGCAGGAGAAGCGGCCGGACTGGAAGTATTAGGTTGAGAGGCAACAGGAGCGGATGTTGGGCTGCTGTTTGGGCCGGTTCCTTGGTCGCTTTTGCTGCAAGCTCCCAAAAACAGCAATCCGACACTGCCTAGAATAACTAAGCTTGACTTGAGCGCTTTCATTCGATTTATTTTTTGGGTACAATAATTAGAATATGACACCCAAAAATGAAATCTGGATGAAATCTTCAGACTTTCATACAGGTATTCGGATCGTGACCTCGGAAATTCAATATTTTTATCATTTTTAATCTTTCCCCCCCTTGACTCTATAGCCGACTTGAGGGTTTATGCTATATATAGTTTTCCAAAGAAACTTTTCGATCCTAGATTCCCAGGTAAAAATTCATGATTAAAGCAACTCAGACTAAACGCTTCACTCTTGCAGCTTTGACGGCAGTTCTCCTGACAGCAGGTACAGCCGCGGTTGTCTTTGCCGCCGGCCCCTGTACTACTCCTACTCCTGACTGCCCTCAAGCTAATTGCGATAAATAATCCTTATTTTTCCACTGCGTGTAGATTCCATCGCCAATTTTTCGCCGGATAAGCAAGAAAAGATCCGACAGCAGCACGATCTCAATTTTGAGTGACTGCTGCTTTTTTCTCCAATATTATTCTTGACAATATAGAGTATTTTATCGAAAAATTGGATGACTATAACCACTACACAAAACTGAAAGTGGCTATCACTATAATGATTGGGTTCAAACTTGCCTAAAACTGCTATGAAAAAAATTGGAACAGAATCCTTAGAACAGCAGCTACTAAAAAGTCGTTCAACAATTATACTTACTCACATCAAATCTGGTAGCTAGTTTTCTAATTGCTCTTTTACCCTGCTTCTCGAATAGTGCGATCTTGCTTGTGTGCAGACTATATAGTGTGCACACAAGTAAGTCCTGAGATAGTATAACACCCTGGCGGGGTGACAACCCCGCCAACTGTAATCGACAATTAAAGCGATGGCGATGGGGAAACTAATGATGATGCCAAGAAGTAAATACTGATTAGCGATCTCTCAAAATTTTGATGGTTTACTCCATGCGATCGAGGATGTCTTACGCCTTGCGTCCGGCGCCGCCTTGGCGGTTGCTATAATTGTTTGCGTAAATTGAACGCGAGACAGGATACTTCTATTGTTAAAGAAATAATCATCGCGCTCGCAGCCGCAATTGCACCCGATGCCCCAAGCTGAACTGCACCGAACGCAACTAAAAGCAATATAGTCGTGCCAATCCAAGTTGCATAATTCAGACCTTTGGTTTGACCTGCCCCGACCAAAAAACCTTGAGTAGCATTTTGCACCGCCACCAGAAGGGGTACAAACGCGCACAACAGCAATACGGGACGGATACTCTCAACCAGGGCTTCATCGTTGCCGATAAAACTTTGCACAACCTGCAACCCAAATGGCGTTGTACTACCTAAAAACAACAGTAGCGAACAAAATCCACCCACACTGAGGGCAAATGCAATTAATTGGCGATCGCTCACTCGATCTCGATTTTTGATAATCACCTGCTGCACCATGCGAGTCGCATTGGCAATCACCAAAACCAATCCCCAAGCCGCAGGCCAAGCCGCCAATGCAATATTAGCGTCTTGGGCGCGGGCAATAATTCCCACCAGGACAGCACGTCCACCCCAGACTACTAACATTGAAGAGCCTAAAGGCCAGTAGAAATTCCACACACTTTTGAGATTGGTGGGTAGCTTTAACTCAGAATCAATGGGTCGAGGCAGACGAGTGGCTCCTAGCCGGTGCGCCGCAATGGTTACAACCAGCGCCTCTGAGAGAACCCCCGCGATCAAAGCAGTCCCCGCCAGCACTGCGCCTGACATTTTCAACATAAATCCGCCCCATAACGTTAGGGCTACAATTAACAAACGAACCATGCTAGCTTTGGCAACCGCCTGAGAATGACCTGTGTGGATGAGCAATCCTTGAAAATAACGCCGCCACGCGATCGCCAAAGGCCAGAGAAACATTAACGTCAACACACTCTGCACCGTCTGCCGCAATTGGGGTGGAATTCCCAACAGCGTCCCTCCCAGCGTGGCGAAAATAAACGGCAGCGTCAGCAGCAACAGTAACGCACTCAGTCCGCCCCCTGCTAAAAGCGTAAATCGCCACAAGGCGCGACGCGATCGCCCATTCGGTGCCAGCGCATTCGAGGCGTGCAGAAGCATAATAATCGGACTTTCAAAAAAGACCGCGAGGGCTTTGGCAATGCCCACGGCTGCCAAATTCACCCGTGCATCGGGTAAATGAGCTAGGGCAGCCGTCATCATCGGATCGCCAAAAGCCATTGCCACATCGCTGAGGGAGAGGGGAATAAATTGCCGCCATAAATCTAGCAGACCGATTTTAGACGGACTTTGAGAAGCCTTTAAGGTCATTGTTTATACAGGTTGTTGCTGTCGCACGAGGGTAAGAGGGACGCTTTGAAGGGCGTTAATTGTAGCGGTGAGGGCTTTTTGTTCCAAGATTTCAATCCCTTGCTCGGACAGCCATTCTGGATTGTAGACTGTTTCGAGATAGCGATCGCCTCGATCCGGGTTCAACAGTACCATGCGTTGAGAATGGGGATGCTGCTGGCTGTAAGCCAGGGCAGCGGCAACGATAGCGCCTGTGGATGCTCCTAACAACAAGCCTTCTCGACGTGCCAGGGCATGACAAACAGAAAAGGCAATGCGATCGTTCACAGAATATGCTGCATCCAGAACCATTGGATCAAAATTGGGCGGTACAAAAGATAACCCCAATCCTGTCATTTTATAGGGGTGAGACGGCGTGCCAAAAATAGCCGAACCTGCCACATCTACGCCGACAATTCGAGTTTGGGGATGACGCTGTTTAAAATATCGGCTAATTCCCGCCAATTGTCCCGCCGTACTAACGCCAATAACGATAACATCTGGTGCTAGGGGAAAAGCCTGTTCGATTTCGCGAGCAGTAAATTGCTCGTGGGCAGTTGGGTTTTCGGGATTGCGGTGCTGGCAAGGATACCAGGCACCAGGAATGGTTTCGGCGAGTTCTTTGGCTTTTTTCATCCTCGCAACTTGCATCGATCCATTGGCATCTGCCGCACTCAGGGGGACATCTACCAATTCTGCTCCATAGGCAGCCAGCATTCGCCGAATCGGGGGCGGTGTTTTACCATCGATGACAATCATCACGCGATAGCCTCGCGCTGCACCAATCATTGCTAAACCAATGCCGAAATTACCCGAACTAGATTCAACAATTGTGCCGCCGGGGGCGAGTAACCTGGTACGTTCTGCGTGTTGAACCAGACACACAGCATTTTTCTCTTTAATGCTGCCACCGGGATTACAGGATTCTAATTTGAGATAAAATTCGTGATGCTGACAGAGTTCGCTCACGCGATTGAGACGAACAATGGGAACCTGTCCTATTGCCTGGGTGATATCGCCAGCTAGGGAGGATTTCAGCGGTGTTTGTAAGAGTTGAATCATTGATTTAGATCCTTCAAAATACACGGTAGTTAGTCCTGGTTATCTCTCTTGCTTGCCTGCGGAAAACGTTAGTATCTGAGCGCGAGATCATGCTTATCAATTAGCCAGAAGCCCTCTTTGCCTAATTACAAGCTTGCAACGCCATAATCAGGGTAAACGCATCTAATTTCTAAATTCCCATATATAGCTTCTGAGTAGAGACAAAAGCGCTATAGGTGGAAAATTAGATCCTTCAAAATACACGGTAGTTAGTCATGGTCATCTATCTTCCTTGCCTGCGATAAATTTCAGCATTTGAGCGCGAGATTATGCTCATCAATTAGCCAGAGGGCATCTTTGCCTAATTACAAGCTTGCAACGCCAGAATGAAATTGGGGTGAAATAAGTCAGGTTCATTGATTTAAAAAATTATAGGAAAGAGCGCAGGTATAAGTGGTTTTTATATTTCAGGGATAAGCAAGAGAATATCCGACAGCAGCAGTAACTCAAAACAGAGTTACTGCTGCTTTTTGAGTCACTAAAATTATTGACAAAATAAAATATTTTATCAGCAAAAATTGGGTAAGTATAAACAGCACAAAAAAGTAAAACTGGCTATCGCTATAATGATAGGGTTCCAATTTACCTAGAACTGCTATGACAACATTTGAAACAGAATCCCTAGAACAGCAGCTACTAAAAATAGGAAAACTAGCCAAGCAAACTGGTGTTACTGTAGGCACCCTGCGATACTATGAAAGCCTAGGGTTACTGGAACCTGCCTTACGCAACAGTAGCGGTTATCGTTACTACACAGCCGATGCTGCCAGACAAGTGCAATTTATTAAGAAAGCCCAAAGACTCAACTTTTCTCTTCAAGAAATTCAGCAAATTTTGACCTCTCGCCGTCAAGGAATAACAGCTTGTCCGCTAGTGCAAGACTTATTAAGTCGCAAAATAAATTTCTTTGAGCAGGAAATTCAGCGCATGAGTGCGTTCAAAGCTGAGTTGGAAGCTTATAAAAAACTTTGGACAAATCGAACTTCAGACAATCCCGATAGCGAGGAACTTTGCACTTTGATTGAGGGAGTGAAGGAGGCTTAATCAGCTAGCTATTTCAGCTTTAGCTACCTTGCCGTCTTCAATAACTGGCTGAGGTTGTTGAGGTCGTAAAGAATGCCCGAATTGAGCATACAAAGCGGGCAAAACTAACAGAGTTAAGGCTGTAGAAGTAAACAATCCGCCTAAAACTACTACTGACAAAGGTTGCAGGATTTCCTTTCCGGGTCCGCCCTCTACTACTAAAGGTGCTAAACCTAAAGCTGAAGTTGAAGCTGTCATCAAAATAGCATTGAGTCGTTCCATCGAGCCTTTAATAATTGCTTCCTTAAAAGGCATTCCCTCGGCAAATTTAGTGTTGTAGTTGTCTACTAAAAGCAAACCGTTACGGGTAGCAACGCCAAATAAAGTGACAAAGCCAACCAGGGAAGCTACAGAGATGATGCCGCCCGTCAAAGCTACCGCAATTACTCCTCCTACTAATCCGATCGGCAAATTAATCATAATCATAGCAGTTGAAGCGATAGACTTGACGGACAAGTACATCAATACTGTAATTACCAAAAAGGCGATCGCACTAAATATCATAATGTTTTCTGAAGCTCTTTGTTCTGCTTCAAATTGACCGCCGTACTGGATAAAATAGCCAAAAGGCAACTCTACCTCTCGTTTTACTTTAGCTTGAATTTCATTCACAACCGATCGCAAATCCCTACCTTTAGCATTAGCCGCCGCCACAATCAAGCGAGAAACATTCTCGCGGTTAATCGTATTGGGCCCCGTACCGTATTTGACAGTCGCAACTTGGGCGAGGGGAATTTTATTGCCGCTTGGAGTATCAACCAACAAATTCTGAATAGTTTCTAAGTTATTTCGGGCTTCGGGCTGTAACCAAACAACTAAGTCAAAAGTTTGCTGCACCTCCAAAACTTGAGAAACTACTCTGCCGTTTAAAGCTGTCTCAATTAATTCAGAAAGCTCTCCAATTTTTAAACCGTATCTACCCGCAGCTTGACGGTTAAAATTAATTTGAATTTGTGGCACTGGCACCTGCGGTTCGAGTTGCAAATCCACAATTCCCTCAACAGTTTTCATTTGCTCTTCAACTTTGGCACCGAGGCTGCGAAGCTGATCCAAATCCGGGCCAAAGATTTTGACAGCAATCTGACTTCTGACACCAGATAAAACCTCATCCATCCGGTGAGAAATAAAACCGCCGATATTTGGTGCAACTCCCGGCAATTTAGCAAATTCCTGCCGCAGCGCCTCCAAAGTTTTCGGCCTGTTTTCCATGCCCTCCTCGCTCAAACCAATATCAATGTGAGCTAAATTGACTCCGGCAGCATCAGCATCTCCCGGAGCCCTGCCCGATCGCACTTGCACGTATTCAAACCTGCTATCATCCTTAAGTGCATCTTCGATCGCAAAAGCCGCGCTATCTGTTGTTTCCAAAGACACCCCCGGATAAAGGAGAATAGTATTCACCAAAGTTTGCTCCTGAAACTCCGGTAAAAACACCCGTCCAAAAGATGGCAAAATAATTAATGCAGCCACCATGCTAGCAGCAGCAAAAGCTAAAATTATCGTCGAATAGCGCATTGACAATTCTATAAAAAAATGATAGATGCGCTTGCAAAATCTCGGCAACCAAGGTTCCTCGGAACTCATGCGTTTGGTAGGCAACAAGATAGCGCAAAGGGCGGGAGATATTAACAGCGATTCCAGACTAGAAATCACAACAACTACCAAATAAGTAATCCCCATCGGCGTAAAAATCCGACCTTCTACACCGGGCAAAGTAAAAATAGGAGAAAACACAACAATCCCAATAACAGTCGCTCCAATTAACGAATCGCGCACCTCTTGACTGCCGTCAAAAATCACATCCATTACCGGACGCGGATTAAGAGAAGACCTATTTTCTCTCAAGTTGCGGTAGGTATTTTCGGCATAGACGATCGCATCGTCGATCGCAGTGCCGATCGCCACCGACAAACCCCCTAAAGTCATCGTATTCAGCCCCAGCCCCAGCCAATACATCGCCAGCAGCGCGAACAGCCAAGTCAGAAAGAAATCCAGCAAAACAACCGCCAGAGTGCGCCAATTCATCAAAAACGGGATCAGGATGATGGTAACAATGATGCTGCCTTCAACTAAAGCCGATCGCACATTCTCCACCGAGGAATTAATATATTCTTCCTGTCGAAAAGTCACAGTAACTTTAATATCTTTTGGCAGAGCTTGCTGCACCTCAGCCATTGCTGCCTCAACCGCTTTAGTTACCGTCGGAGTATCAGCAACTGGCTGTCTGTTTACCATCACAATCACAGCTTTTTTGCCGTTAAAACTGCCATCGCCCCGCTTGATTGCAGCACCAATTTTGACATCAGCGACATCAGCAATTCTGACAGGCGTTCCGTTGCGAGAGGCGATCGCAGATTGCTGCAAATCTTCCACAGACGCAATCCGCCCCACCCCCCGGATTAAAGTTTCTCGATCCGGCGTAATTAAATACCCCCCCGGCGCGTTAACATTCGCAGCCGCTGTCGCTTCGGCAACTTCCTGCAACGACACATTAAAAGCTTTCAACTTTGCAGGTTCTACTAATACTTGATACTGCCTCTGATCGCCGCCGTAAGCCACCACTTGAGCCACGCCAGTCACAGCTAGAAGGCGATTTGTGACTTGCCAATCAACCAAACGGCGCACTTCCATCAAAGGAGTAGTTTCCGAGGTAAAAGCATAGGTAATCACCAAGCCGACTGGAGAAGTTGTAGGAGAAATTTGTGGTGCTTCTACTCCTGCGGGAAGCTTGCTTTGAGCTTGCTGCAACCTTTCTGTTATCAACTGGCGGGCTTGGTAAATTTCAGTTCCCCAATCAAAGATTACCTTAACGGCAGAAAGCCCCACAGCCGAAGACGATCGCACTGCTGTTACTCCAGGAGTTCCGTTAATCGCACTTTCGATCGGTAGTGTTACCAAAGACTCGATTTCTTCCGGCGCGAGCCCCGGTGCTTCCGTCTGAATTTCCACCTGCGGGGGTGCGAAAGGCGGAAAGACATCAAGCGACATTTGGGGAATGATAGAAAATGTCCAAAGACTAACAATAATGGTGGCGACAACGACTAGCCACCGACGGTTTATTACCCATCTCAGAATAGTGCTGAACATTTAATAATTTGGGAATTGGGAATTGGGCATTGATAAAAACAGCTATCCGTGTATCCGTGACTTCTTTGTCGTGCTGTTACTTCAAACTCTTGACTTCTTCCTCTTGAGTTTTAACGTGATGGTTGTCATTGTGTAACACCAGTTCAGTGTCTAAGGCCGATGCAGAGGCGGAAAAACCATTATTTGCGGAATGGTTTCCTGAATCCGCTGCTATTGCTGGCAATTTGCGCCGATTTCCCCACAACACGCCGGCTGTGAAAGTCAGGGATGCGATCGCAATTCCTCCCCCTATTCCCGCCCACCATAAAGACACGGGTAAATTATTAAAATTAACCTCTGTTGCCTTTGGAGTTGCCTCTTTCTTTTCCTCGTCTTCTGAGTGTTTATCGCTACCGCCCCGCAAAGATTGTGCG
Source organism: Microcoleus sp. AT3-D2 (assembly GCF_036705715.1). Classification (NCBI taxonomy): domain Bacteria; kingdom Bacillati; phylum Cyanobacteriota; class Cyanophyceae; order Oscillatoriales; family Microcoleaceae; genus Microcoleus; species Microcoleus sp. AT3-D2. The sequence continues at coordinate 8,712 of NZ_JAUBVE010000070.1, forward strand.
TAAAGTTGAGGTGCTCGCTGCGTTACTATCAAATCTCCCTCGAATAAACCCCTCTTCACTTCAACTAAATCTCCGGCAGTTTGACCGAGTTCAATTTCAACAGCTTGATAAGCATTGCCATTTTGGACGTAAACGGTTTTTTTCCCGCTAACATCCACTACCGCCGCACTCGGAATTGCTAAAATATTTGTTGCAGTTTTGTCGGTTAAAATCTCCAACTCAGCAAACAGTCCTGGCTTTAATTCGCCGTTAATATTATCTATTTCTGCTTTCACCGGCACAACCCGCGTTTCTCCTTCGACGGATGACCCAATGAAGGCGATTTTTCCATTGAAAATGCGATCGGGTAAATTAGCAACTTTTACCCTGACTTCCTGACCCTGTTTTACTTTATTCAGGTCTTTTTCGTAAATATTGGCTGTGGCAAAAACGCGGCTGTCATTTAACAGACTCATCAACGGTTTTTCAGCGTTTACTGACTCTCCTGGGGTGATTTCGCGATCGGCTACCGTCCCGGCAATCGGAGCAACTACGGTAACGAGTCCTCGATCGTTGGCAGCAGTTCCTAATTGTTGCAGTCGCGCTTGATACGCCGCATCAGCCAAGCGAATGCGCGACTGAGCGACTTCGACGGCAGTTTTGCCCCGTTTGACTTGGTTCTCGGCTTCTAGAACTTCCCGGCGGCTCAGAGATCTGGTAAGTTGAGCTTTTGCTTCTGCTACTGTGCCTTGAGATTCCCGCAACTCCCGCATCGGCAGGTCTACTTCGGCTTGTTTAATTTCGGTTTGGGCTTTGATAACTTCTGGACGGCTTTTTGCCTTAGCAACAGCGGCTTGTGCTTCGGCGAAGTGGGCTTGCGATTCCAGCATTGTGCGCCGCGCGATCGCCCCAGATGCCACTAATTCTTTGTCGCGCTCGAACTGTTCTTTGGCCACAGTTAATTCAGTTTCTGCCCGCGCTATTTCTGCTTGCGCTATTTCAACTTGACGCTGATAGTTTTCTTGAGCAACTTTGACAACAGAGCGCTTATTTACTAATTCTTGCTCTTTTTCGTACTGTTGGCTAGTTGCTGCTAATTGAGTTCTGGCCTGTGCTATTTCAGCTTCAGCTATTTTCACCAGGCGATCGTAATTTTCTCGTGCTAGTTTGAGATCGCCTTCCGCTTGCTGCAAATCTGCCTCAGCTTCGGCACGTTTCGAGAGAGATTCAACCCGCAACTGTCCTAATTCTGAACTCGATAAAACCGCAACCGGTTGACCTTTTGATACTTTGTCCCCAGGCTTAACCAACAACTCTACTACTTTCCCCGCAACCGGAGCCGTCACTTCTACTTTTTCGTTGGGTAAAGTTTCAATTTGTCCAGTGGTTTTGATGCCGATATCTAGTCGCTGCCGAGCGGCAGGGGAAACTTTAATTCCTAATCGTTTTGCTGTTTCGGCATCGACAGAAATAGCAGTAGGAGTTTCAGTTGTTTCGCCACTGTGCTTAAATTCATCTCCGTGTCCCGCGTGGGCAAAAACGGGGGTGGACTCGATGAATAACAAAAGAGTCAGGAGTATTCCCGAAAAGTGAACTATCGGTGCTGAGGAGCGGACACGGCGGTAGTATTGCATGATTGAGTAGGGGAGAATCTGAACTCAAAGATCAGTTTTGCAGATAAAAATGAAATCCGGGTGAAATATGGTGTTACTGTTTGTACCAAGCTTGTCGCCACTCTTTCATTTGCTCGATTTCTTGCTTTTGCGAAGTCACAATCTCTTGGGACACTTTCTTTATTTCCGGCCGCTTCGACTTCTTCAAAGCATCTTGGGCCATCACTAAAGCTCCTTCGTGGTGGGGAATCATCGCATTGAGAAATCGCAAGTCAAATTGGTCGTCAGCGGCCCCTAAATCCATGCTCATCATCATGCTTTGCATTTGTTCGGGAGTCATTGCCATCGTGTGACTCATTGCAGCGTGATAAGCCATTGGCGTACTGCTGGCTTTGGCATACCAAGCTTTTCGCCACTCTTTCATTTGATTGATTTCGCGGTTCTGAGCGGCAATCATCTCATTTGCTATTTTTTTCATTTCCGGGCGTTTGGATTTATTGAGTACCTCTTTTGCCATGTTTACTGCACCTTGATGGTGCAGTGTCATGCCATCAATAAATCGCAAATCGTACTCGGCATCAGCCGGGCCTAAATCCATTGACATATTGTGATCCATGCCATGATTCATGCCACCCATGCCACCTTGTGCCGCGTCTGGCTTGTTGTTCACTTCGGTTGCAGCCGTAACGTTTGGGGCTTGAGTTTGGCTTGTAGGAGCTTTTGAACAAGCTGCGAGCACTCCGCTGGTTAGGGCGGCTGTGGCGATCAATGTCAGCCCTGCAAAGCCGGTTTTTAATGAAATTGGTTTCATAGATTTTATATGCTTAAAAGGACTATTTATCTTCAGCTTTCCACATATAAATGAAATTAGGATGAAATTTTCGCATCGGTATTGTAAAAAATTATTGCTGTGCTGCCGATCGCACTCAAATTTAAGATTTACAGGACTCACAACCTAATTATGTAGGGTGCACAGTGCGCGCCTTACCCCTATGGGTAGGGTGTCAAACCAGTTTTTCCATAATTCCTGATTAATTTCGCAATCCCCCATTAACTCTCCAGTGGACTAGAGAAGTCCAAGCAGTTGACTCAGCCGCCGTTGTTTAAGCCGATCTCAAGACGAAGTTGGTGACAATCCAAACTGTGAAACCGGAAAATGAAGTTAGGAAAGCGATCGCATCTGTTGGCAGTTGAAGACAGAAGGCAGAATATGGCGTTGCTGAATTAGGGTATGAATTCAAGATTTCGGAAGGGCTATAAGCCAAGTAGGGTGAGTTTTGTAACTTCAAGCGAAAAGTTAATTCATACCGTGAATCAGCAACGCCCAAATTTTCAACTGTAGATAGATCAAGGATTTGAGCATTTATTTTCTAACAGAATGGCCCAAATCAAGGTTTTTGGTAAAAGTCTTATGATATAACCATCCCAGATTATTTTCTGCCGAAACTGACAAAAGAGGGTTAATTCCATTCATTGACTTTACTCTGAAATAAACGCATAGCATTGAGTGTTACGAGCAAGGAAGACCCCATATCTTCAAAGACAGCCATTGGCAGTCCAATAATTCCAAAAACGCCTAAAACGATAAACGTCGCATTCAAAATTAAGGCAACTGCAATACTTTGTTTAATGACCGATAGGGTTCGACGACTCAGTTGAATCGCATAGGCTAATCGCCTTAAGTCATTTCCGACCAGCACGACATCAGCCACTTCTAATGCAACGTCAATTTTACCGACAGCGAAGCTAACATCAGCAGCAGCCAAGGCAGGTGTATCGTTGATGCCGTCTCCAACCATGCCGACAACACCAGAGCGACGCAATTTGTAAATCGCTTGCAATTTATCTTCGGGGAGTAGTTCAGCCTGATACTCTTCAATCCCAACTTGCTGAGCAACCTGTCGTGCGATTTCTGCTCGATCGCCCGTCAGCATGACGAGCCGTTTCAGACCCATCTGTTTCAACAACCGCACGGCTTCTGTGGATTCAAGCCGTAGTCCATCTGCAAGCGCGAGCGCCCCCACCAATCCCTGTCGTGTTCCAATTAACACGGGAGTTTGCCCTTGAGATTCAATTTTTGCCAGGAGCGATTGAGCGGCGGCTGAAAGTTCAATGTCTTGTTCTTCAAACAATCGACGATTGCCCACAAAGTAGATTACCAGTCCAAATTTTGCCCAAATTCCTTTGCCAGGAATAGCAGTAAAGGATTCTGGAGACTCTAGCTCCAATCCTTGAGCCGTTGCCTCAGCGACAATCGCTTTTGCCAACGGATGTTCTGATTGTTGCTCTAACGAGGCAGCGACCATCAAGATCGTGCGATCGCTCATCGCACCCAGATTGTGTACCTTCTGCACCACAGGCAGCCCTTGAGTAATTGTGCCTGTCTTGTCAAAGGTTAATGTTGTGAGCCGTCCCGCAGTTTCTAACGCATTTCCACCTTTGAAGAGCACTCCATTACGAGTAGCGGCGCCGATCGCACTAATGAGCGAAACAGGCGTCGCAATAACCAGAGCGCAGGGGCAAGCAATGACCAGCAACACCAGAGCTTTGTAGAACCAGGGCTGGAAGGGCTGAGCAAACAGGAGCGGGGGAACGAGTGTAATGCCAGCGGCAAGAATCAGGACGATTGGAGTATAGATGGCAGAGAAGCGATCGACCCATTGCTGAATTGGCGCACGGCTCTCTTGTGCCTCTTCCACCAGATGAACAATCCGAGCAACGGTTGTATCTTTGGACGTGTGTGTTACCTCCACTTCTAGAAACCCTGTTTGGTTTAAGGTTCCTGCAAATACTTGATCTCCTTTTTCCTTATTCTCTGGCAACGACTCTCCAGTAATCGGAGACTGATCTACTGCACTGACACCAGAGATGACAACACCATCGAGCGCAATTCGTTGTCCGGGGCGAATCGTCAGAACCTCGGCTACCTGAACACTTTCCACTGAAACAGAAACTTCTTGCCCATTGCGCTTGACTGTTGCGCTTGCAGGAGTCAGATCCATCAAGTCTCGAATCGCATTGCGGGTGCGACCAAGTGTGAAATTTTGTAGTGCTGTTCCCAGTGCAAAGAGGAAAATGACGAGTGCGCCCTGAAACCACTGACCGAGAATAGCTGCCCCAATCGCGGCTAAAGTCATCAGCAGGTTCATGTCGGCTCGACGCAGTTTGAGCGCAATCCAGGCGGCTCGTAAAATGGGCACAATGGCAATGACTAAACTGATTGCATAAAACCCCTGAGCCACTAGCGACAGTAGCAATGAATGCTCTGCAATCAAGCCTAAGAGCAAGCCAATGCCACTAAAAACAACCGTTTGCCCTCGACGGGTTTTTAACCAGAACTGCCATCCGGTTCGGTCAGACTGGCGCGATCGCGAATCAGTCGCAGGTTGATCGGTTGAAGTTGGTATATCGTCGGTTCTGTCAAAGTTTCTGTCTGCTTCGACTGTGTATCCTAAGCTCGTCACCCGCTGAATGATGTCAGTTTTGCTAACTTGTTGCGGGTTGTAAGTCACCTTTAATCGTTCTGAAGCAAAATTAACCGTTGCCTCAGCGATTCCAGGTAACTGCTGTAGATTGGCGACAATGGTCTTGGCACAACCACCACAGTCCATGCCACCGACATGGGCTTGGAGGGTTTGAGTCGAGGGGAGTTGAACTGGAGGAGACTGATTTGGCATGGGGTTAAGGGTGTAGCCCAATGCGATGACGCGATCGCGAATGGTGACCTCATTCACTTGCTGGGCGTCGTAAGTTACGTTCAGCCGTTCTGTCGCAAAACTGACCTTCGCTTCAGCGACTCCGGGAAGTTGCTGCAACGTTGCTTCGATCGTCTTGGCACAACCGCCGCAGTCCATTCCACCAATTTGTGCCTGTAAGGTTTTCAGTGCTGAAGCTGAGTTCATTTTCGCAGCCCTTCAAAAATGTGTTCTGGTTGAGATAGACATATCAGTGCTGACTGATGTGTAATACATTAGTCAGCACTGATATATTATTAATGTATCAGCAATTGCTAATATGTTAGGGTCTAAAGCCTACCAATCAGCAAATGACTACCTGCACTCAAACGGCGGACTTGAAGGCAAAGCTCTTTCAAGGGTTTTCTGACTCCTCTCGTTTGTCTATTCTCAATACCTTGCGGAGCGGCCCATTAACAGTGAGCGAAATTGTTCAACAAACGGGGCTTAACCAATCAAACGTGTCTAATCATCTCAGTTGTCTGCGCTGTTGCGACCTGGTTGTACGCGAGCAACAGGGTCGATTTGTGTACTACGAGCTTGCTGATAGGAGAATTGCAACGCTTTTAGATTTAGCGGATGAACTGCTGGCAGACGTAGCCAAAGGCGTTCGTCAATGCTCTCACTATGAGCCGTCAACAACTAGATTGAGCTAGTGTTCAATCGACTGAAGCCAATTGCTGGCTCAATATCCACGTTATTCTTTGTTTCGTAACCATGAGGCGTCAACGTTCTACCCCCTGGATTCATCGCTGGTCACGTCCCTTGATGGCAGGAATTGCGTCAATTGGGGCAGCCGTGACGGCTTATCTGACCTATAGCAAGTTAGCTGGTAACGAAGCAGTTTGTCCGATCGAAGGCTGCGATATCGTGCTTTCGAGTCCCTATGCCTATGTTTTTGGTTTGCCTCTTTCTTTGTTCGGTTTTTTGGGCTATTTGAGCATGATAGTTTTTGCCGTAGCTCCCCTACTTGTTAATCCCGCAGAACAGAAGAGTCTCCGCTCTAAGTTAGAGTCTTGGACGGGCTTATTTCTGTTTGCTGGTAGCACAGCTATGACGATTTTCAGCGGCTATCTGATGTATGTACTGGCTGTTGATATTAAAGCAGCTTGTATTTACTGTATTGCGTCTGCTTTGTTTGCAACTAGCTTGTTTGTCTTAGCATTAATCGGTCGCGAATGGGATGATATCGGGCAACTATTTTTTATCGGAATTCTGGTATCTATGTTAGTCCTGATTTCTTCTCTGGCTCTTTATGCCGATGTCAATAATCTCGGTACAGCTAAGGAAACAAGTATGAATACCACAACATCTTCTGGTACTTCAGAAATTGCTTTAGCCCAACATTTAAAAAGAGTGGGAGCTAAAATGTACGGTTCTTTTACCTGCGATCACTGCCAAATGCAGAAAGAAAGTTTTGGCAAAGAAGCGGCTCGCATTATCAATTATATCGAGTGCAATCCGCAAGGGAAGAATGCTCGTCGCGATCTTTGTGAAGCTGCTAAGATTCAGGGTACTCCTACTTGGGAAATTAATGGTAAGTTTTACTCAGGACAAAAATCTTTGCAGGAGTTAGCTGATTTATCAGGTTATCAGGGAACTCGCGAATTTAGAAACCTCTCAAATCAGCAACGTTGACAACAGTGATTTATGGCGATCGACCTCATCATAGTCGATCGCACGCATCTCGGTTTAAGGTATGAAAAAATACACAATTTTATATTTATGGTAATCGTGCGGTTGTAGCTAATGGGCGATCGATTATAGTTTGTTACTTTTTCAGGAACAGAAACTGTTGATTGTTTCTGAGAGAAACTAAAGTCGGATGAGACGAATACGATTTTCGGGCATTCGTTGGAGATTTGCAGCAACTCTGGGGCTTTTATCGTCGCAAACTGTCGATGTTGGCACAAAAGACGGGGCGCAAGAAAGTGAACCAGAGTGCGGATGCTGTTGGAGGATGGGTTGAAAGAAGAGGCGTAGGGCTAAGGATTTTCTTGATATTGTGCGATCGCTGTAATCCGAGAGTCGCGATCGCTTTTTCATGCTAGCGGGACTTAAACAACAAGTTTTAAAACTAAACATCGTCGCCCCAATCTAGGATACACCGACTTTGAAAACACGCCCTAGGATTCAAGAGACAGCAGATCATGGTGCCCAGGGTGTTGATTTCTCCTTTTTAGAGGTTCTCAAAAATTTCTTTTCATTCCCCCTTGACACTCCAGTGGACTGGATACTGCAAGATAGGATTAACCCCTCAAAGGAAAGGAAAAATACAACCATGACACTACAGCTAAAAGTCCCTAACATGGCGTGTTCAGCTTGTGGCGAAACCATTACCAAAGCCATCAAGACAGTAGATGCCGCCGCAAATGTTCAGGCAGATCCCAAGACAAAACTGGTCAATATCCAAACTCAAGCATCTGAAGCCGCCATTACAGAGGCAATTACAGCGGCAGATTATCCCGTTACCTGTCACTAAAGATTTCTCAGACCCATATTAAGGATGAAAATAAGGAGGTTTTGTATGGAAAACGCGACTATGAAACTGCGAGGCATGAGTTGTGCCTCTTGTGCAAGTAACATCGAAGAGGCAATCCGCTCAGTTCCGGGAGTTGAGAAGTGCAATGTTAACTTTGGAGCTGAACAAGCCAGCGTTACATATAATCCCAGCCAAACTGATGTAGCAGCGATTCAGGATGCCGTGGATGCGGCTGGATATTCTGCTCTGCCGATGCAAGATAATGTACTTGCCCCAGAAGATGATGCAGAACGGCGGGCGCGGCAAAGTGAAAATCAGGACTTGACCCGCAAGGTGTGGGTTAGCGGTATTATCAGCGCCGTTATCGTGATTGGCTCGCTGCCTGCGATGACGGGATTGCCTATTCCCTTCATTCCCATGTGGCTGCACCATCCCTGGCTACAACTTGTACTCACTACTCCAGTATTGTTTTGGGCGGGTAGGTCTTTCTACATCAATGCCTGGAAAGCCTTGAAGCGTCATACGGCGACAATGGATACGCTAGTAGCGATCGGGACAGGGGCAGCTTACCTCTATTCTCTATTTCCCACCTTCTCTCCCCAGTGGTTTATCAGTCAGGGTCTTAAACCAGATGTGTACTTTGAAGCGGCATCTGTAATTATTGCATTGCTCTTGCTAGGACGACTGTTGGAAAACCGCGCTAAGGGACAAACCTCAGAAGCAATTCGTTCTCTTATGGGTTTGCAGGCAAAAACGGCGCGGGTAATTCGTAATGGACGAGAGGTGGACATTCCCATCGCTGAGGTAGTGTTGGGAGATGTCATTCTAGTTCGTCCGGGTGAAAAAATTCCCGTGGATGGCGAGATTATTGATGGCTCCTCAACGATTGATGAGGCAATGGTAACGGGTGAAAGTGTACCCGTGAAAAAGCAGCCTGGTGATGAAGTGATTGGAGCGACTATTAACAAGACTGGAAGCTTCAAATTCCGAGCCACACGAGTGGGTAAAGATACGTTTTTGGCGCAAATCGTTAAACTGGTGCAGCAAGCGCAAGGCTCCAAGGCACCGATTCAGCGATTAGCCGATCGCGTTACGGGATTGTTTGTCCCTGTTGTGATTGCCATTGCGATCGCTACCTTCGTCATCTGGTACAACATCATGGGCAACGTCACAATGGCATTGATTACCACCGTGGGCGTGCTGATTATTGCTTGTCCCTGTGCGCTTGGCTTAGCCACGCCAACCTCGATCATGGTGGGTACAGGTAAAGGGGCAGAAAACGGAATTTTGATTAAAGGTGCAGATAGTTTAGAACTGGCGCACAAATTGCAAACTGTTGTTTTAGACAAAACAGGCACGATTACCCAAGGTAAACCCACTGTAACGGACTTTATAACGGTTAATGGTACCGCCAATGGTAACGAGCTAAAACTTCTGCGCCTCGCTGCATCCGTCGAACGGAATTCAGAACATCCTCTGGCAGAAGCGGTGGTGCAATATGCCCAATCTCAAGGAGTGGAGTTGACGGATTCACGGGAGTTCGAGGCTCACGCAGGCAGTGGTGTGCAAGGGTATGTATCCAATGAATGGGTGCAAATTGGAACTCATCGTTGGATGAACGAATTGGGAATTGATACCAGTAGTTTGCAGCCACCGTGGGATCGATTGGAAGATCTCGGTAAGACGGTGATCTGGATTGCCGTAAATGGCAAAGTAGAAGGAATTATGGGCATTGCCGATGCCGTAAAACCATCTTCTGTTGTCGCAATTCGCACTTTACAAAAGATGGGATTAGAAGTGGTAATGCTAACAGGTGATAACCGTCGCACGGCAGAAGTCATAGCGTGGGAAGTCGGCATCAAACGAGTTATTGCAGAAGTTCGTCCCGATCAAAAAGTCGCTCAAATCGAAAATCTTCAGGCAGAGGGAAAAATTGTCGCAATGGTGGGGGATGGAATCAATGATGCACCTGCACTTGCTCAAGCTGACGTAGGCATGGCAATTGGCACAGGAACAGATGTCGCGATCGCAGCTAGCGATATCACTCTAATTTCTGGTGACTTACAAGGCATTGTTACTGCCATCCAACTGTCTCGCGCTACGATCCAAAACATCAAACAAAATCTGTTTTTTGCGTTTATTTACAACATCGCGGGAATACCGATCGCCGCCGGAATTCTTTTCCCGATTTTTGGATGGCTCCTCAATCCAATTATTGCCGGGGCAGCAATGGCATTTAGTTCCGTTTCTGTAGTAACAAATGCGTTGCGTCTCCGTAACTTTCGACCCAAAAATGTTGGCTAATTTGATTCTTGCTTAAGAGGGAATAATGATGGACAAGCAACTTGCATTTCTAGGAACATTAGCAGGATTTGGATTTCTGCTTGGAGTAATTTCCGGTTCAATTTTTGGAGTGTTAGCGTAGCCTATTTTTTCACTCTGATGAATGAAACATCGAACGATAGCGCGGGTTTCGTCAATCACAAAGGAAATTTACTAAATACCTTTGTTCAAAACCCGCTCTTACTCCCATAATCTTGTGTATTTTTTAGGAGGTTTTCAAATGAGCGGCAAAACAACAATTATCGGTACTATTGCTAGTCTCGGGGTTGTACTAGGAATGTTATCTGGTGAAGGAATAGCGCAAAATACCCATGAAACACACCCAACTCAAACACAGCAAAGAAGCCAGTTTCATCGCATTGAACAACCCTTAAGTAACAAGATTTTAGTTACTTTGGCTGGACTCGGATTAATTAGTTTAGAACTTTGGTGGTTTCTCCTTAGCAAACCCAAATCTCAGAAAGCAGTTACAGCCAGTGGAGGAATTCAAGAAGTAACCGTCACCGTTGATGGTGGCTATGAACCCAGCCGCGTTGTTGTGCAAGCTGGACAACCCGTGCGTCTTAACTTTCACCGCCAAGATCCTAGCAGTTGTTTGGAACAAGTCTTAATTCCAGATTTTCATATTGCAGCAGATTTGCATCTGAATCAAGTAACCTCTGTTGAATTCACACCTAAAAAAGCTGGCAGTTATGTCTTTAGCTGTGGCATGAATATGTTTCGAGGCGAAATTATCGCCACCGAAGACCAACAACTTGCATCAACGGGGTTCGAGGAACCTCAAACAGTAACAGAATCCCAGTTCAATTCATCCATGTCAACACATCAGCCTGAAACAATAATTGACGCTGAAGCTATGCAAATCAATCCAACTGTTGACCAGGGCATCCAGAAAGTGACTATCATGGTTAACAAAGGCTACACGCCTAATCATCTGGTAGTTAAAGCAGGTAAACCCGTTCAACTCAACTTTTTACGCGAAAATCCCAGTGCTTGTTTAGCGAAAGTGCTGATTCCCGATTTTGGCATTGCTACCGATTTGTCTTTGAATCAAGTAACAACCATTGAATTCACTCCCGAAGACGTAGGAAACCACACTTTTAGTTGTGGCATGAATATGTTTCGCGGTACCATAGAAGTGCAAGCCGCTAACGTCTCTGACCCAGATGAAATGGCTGCTCAGGCCTTAAATAACTGACCGTCAACCAAGTGCGATCGCTCGAATGGTTTGTCCAAACGCCTACTGCTACCCAAAGTTGCGACATTCAGGCGATCGCCACTCTGTCATTCAAAAAAATGTCTAGCCCCTCTTGACTCTCCACTCGACTGGATAGTTTATCATAAGCTTAGAGTTGGATTCAGTAGAGGAAATGAGTATGTTAGTTCAAGAAAAGCAAAAACTCATTGGTTTAGTTGCGAAAGAAAGCGGCGTACCGATCAAAACCATTCGCTACTATGAGGAACTGGGTTTAATCAAGGCATCAGGCAGAACCGAAGGGAAATATAGATTATTTAATTCTGATATTTTGACTCGGCTAAGCTTTATTAAACGCGCCCAAACTTTGGGATTAAGTTTAGCCGAGATTCAAGAATTATTGACGGTTCACGATGGGGGAGAGTTGCCTTGTGAACACATCAAAGTCCAGTTGCAAGATAAACTGCTCGCTATCGATCTACAAATTCAGCAACTATTTATCCTCAAACTAGAGTTGGAAGGATTACTTTCAGGTTCGCCCACCTTACTAGAAAAAGTTGATTCCATCATTTGTCCTCTGATTCAAAAAAAGTAAATTCTTCTATAACTTAATTGTTTCGATCGGTGTGTCAACGGAGGTTATAGAAGTTGACACACTGGTTTTTTATCAAAAAATAATATCGCTCAAGACAACGGCCCCATACACTGATTAAGGCAAGTCCAACAGTTATGGTCAAGAAAAAATCAGGGTTTATATATTTTCTGCCTGCCTACTTATATGTCGATTTATTCTGAAAAAAATTGTCAAAAATTTTTCGCTACCCCCTTGACTCTCCAGTCGAATAGAGAATTTAAGCTGTTATTAGGTTGAGTAAGTTCACGATTGATTTACTCAACAAAGTTTACCCATTAATCACCATCGATTAGAAATTGAAAACTATGGTACTGCAACTCACTGTTCCTAAACTGGCTTGTTCTGCTTGCGTGAATGCTATCACCGAAGTTATTCAAACGCTTGATTCTACTGCCTCGGTTCAAGCTAATCCAAAAACCAAACTTGTCAGCATAGAAACTCAAGCCTCCGAAACAGCAATCAAAGAAGCAATAGCTGCGGCTGGCTATCCATCCGTGTAAACCTTTTAGTTTTTTTCCTGCCAGCGGTTAGCTTTGGCTAGCCGCCAATCCTAAATATTCATCTTAACGGTGGAGTTTATCAGTAGTTTTTAGGATTCATTTACAAGAATTCCCTTAACTAAAAACTCCAAACGAGAACAGCAAAGTCTGAACCCCTGATAAATCGACAACCTCAAGTTTACTAACTGGAAAAAACAATGAAGCCATTTTTAACTGCAATTGCTATTACTTCAACTCTCATCCTAGTTCAAGGTTGCTTCTCACCCTCAAGCACAAAATCTGGCGAAACATCAACTTCTTCTGCCTCACAAGTGGCACATACCAGTTCTCACGAGGGTCATGTAATGGATAATTCCCAAACATCAGGAGCTAATAAAAATCTTCATGAGGGTCATAATATGGAGGATTCCAAAACCCATGACGCTGGAGAGCAACATCATGATGGTGGTCATTCGGGATATTCAGATGCCGAACCTGCGAATGCTATCGCTAAGCTGACAGTTTCCTCCAATATCGCGCCCAAAACTCTCGTACCTTTGGTAATTGAAGTCCAAAACAAAGAGGGAAAGTCTATTGCTGATTTTGATAAATTCCAAGAACAATTAATGCACCTGATTGTCGTTAGCGATGATCTACAATATTTCAATCATATTCACCCCACCTATAAAGGAAATGGACGCTTTGAAGTTCAAACTGATTTTCCTGACTCAGGTGGTTACACGCTGTTCAGCGATTACAAACCAGCCAAAAAATCAGAAGAAGTTTCTGTCTTAAAAATGCAAGTTCCGGGTCAAGCTTTAGCTCGGTCAAAAGTTGACATGGCTACCACCAAAACTTTGGGAAATACTAAGGCTAACCTCACGTTTTCTCAACCTCAAATAAAAGCAGGACAAGGAATTAACTTAATTTTCAATTTGCAAGATGCTAGTAGCAACCAACCGCTGAAGGATTTACAGCCCTATTTAGGCGAAAGAGGACACTTAGTTATCCTCAAGCAGTCATCACCGTTGACAAAAGCCGACTATATTCATGCTCATGCCTTGAAAGATACTCCAGCAGGAGAGGTTCACTTTATGACCAGTTTCCCCCAACCAGGAAAATATAAGCTTTGGGGGCAGTTCAATCGTAATGGTCAAATTGTCACGGCTGATTTTTGGGTAAACGTTGAATAGTTATACTCGCATTTTTCCTTTCTGAAGCAGAGAAACAGATTTTTGTTTCAAATGCTTGATTTCTAAACATTTTGCTATCAGCTAACTACTGGTGGCTGATAGCAAAACTCCTTGGCGATAAATCATGAGTAAACTATGGAATCATCTGAATTACAACCTTCTTCAAACACCAATCTACAAATCCATTCAGAGTCTCCTTCTTGTCGGCGATCGTCCCCTTGGTTATTGCTCGTGTTGCTCCTTGTGGGCGGTGGAGGAATTGGACTGTGGCGTGTTTTTGCTCCCACTCAGGAAAAGTGGCAGGGTGGGGGTGAACTTGGACGTACACTTTTTTAGACTGCACTACTAAAAATCCCGTTTTTGTTAGTTTTAGCAACGGCGGTGGATAGGTGGATAACACGCTAAAATTGTGGGATTTGACAACTGGTACAGAATTTAAAACCTTGACGGGTCATACTGCCTACATCAATGCGATCGCAATTACCTGGACGGGAAAATGGCTATTTCCGCGCCGTTACGACAACACCCTAAAAGTCTGGGATGAGAGAAAGTGGGGAGGCGCTCGCTAGTTTCATCGGAGATGGTGCCTTATTTTGCTGCACCGTTGGGTCCGATGGAGTCACAATTGTAGCTGGTGAAGCATCGGAACGACTGCATTTCTCACGCTTGGAAAATATAGAAGAACTCTAAAGTGTGAATCGGGCGATATTTATTTTAAGGGCAAGTTTGACAATCTTAGGGGTCGCAGGCTTAACAAACCCTCAATCTTCATCTGAAAATTCTCGCGGGTTGGGTCGAACGCAGCGATCGCCCCATCAGGAAAATTCTCCCTCAAACTTCCTTCGATCGAAATACGGACACCAAAATTCTACGACTTCTAACAACATAAGCAGGGATAATGAAAATAGTTCAAGATATCCTAAGAAGCTTACCCGGTACAGATAAACATAAAAATGTGATATGAACGTTTCGGAAGACTTGAATGGGGCATGGAAAGATGTTTGGAATGTCTTGGAACCAGATAAATCTTGGTTGACCGATGCAGCTAAATGCGATTGCATCCAGAAAAAACTTTCCTATTTTAATTCCCAACACGGCAACAGCCCAGCACATATCGACCAATTTATTAAAGCTTTATCTAGAGGAACCGCTCTAGTTCAAGCAGCGAGCGAATGGCAAAATCCTGCCATCGGTCAAAGCGAAACCCGCAGCGTCAAGGATAAGCTGCGGGGACATCAGTGGAGGCTGGTAATCGCCTATACCGGTTTTGAGATTGCATCTAAAGCTTTAATGATGGACAAGTGGGACAGGCAAGTTGAGAAGGGGATGTATGAAAGATTTCTGGAAAAATGCGTCCTGCCCGACTACGAACCAATAGAGTCGCCTAGAGGTAAACCAAAGCTTGAAAAATGGCTGAATAAGGAAGAGGGGGCATTAGCCACATTCTTGGGAGTAACTTCAGGAGATAAGAAAGCGATCAATCGGTGGCTGGTTCAATCCCAATCTGTAGATTCCTGGTGCGAGGCATACAAACTGGCGAAAGCTCTCAGAAATGCTTCGGCTCACGGATTCTTACTGCCAACTAAGATCCATGACTGGGGGATCAAGAACGGATTTCTTAGACTGACCGACGATTTGGCAAAGATTGTGATATCTGGACTAAGCAAACTTGCCTAAACTATGTTCGGAGAATTATGGGGTTTGCATCTTTGCCGACGAGGTATTGACTTTTAGCAGCGATTCAGCATATCATTGACCTAATGAAATGCAACGGGTCTGAAAGGCGCAATTTTTCGAGACTGTTGCATTTCTTTGTTTTTGAAGCATTCGCAATAAATCGAAAGCGATGCCGGAGTCGGGGGTTGAACCATCGCGCTCCTTTGATCGGGCACCATCGCCTAGAGTTTTTTAGCGTTCCCCGGCAATTGCGATTAGAGGCGTACCGATTTCATACCTAACCGACAAGTTCGTTCGATGAAACAAAGCGCAAAATTCCAGAAAGGGCAGAGAGTTGGTGTTTACAACTCCCAAGGGTCGCGACAGATTTATGAAGTAGATGAGGTTACTTGTTCTGGGTCAACTTGGACGTATACTTTTTTAGAATGCGATACTAAAAATCCGGTGGGTGTTGGTTTTAGCAACGGCGGTTATTCTCGATACTGGCAAGAAGAACGCTGGCTGTCTTCGGTTTAAACAGCCAAGGGCGGGGAAAAATGCCAGTCTGCGTGTTCCTCAGCACAAAAAACCAGTTCACTGCCATCATAATTGTGCTTCAGCCAAGATTATTTGTAACGCCCCAGGTTTAACTGCTATGCCTTATGCAGCAGCCCGTGTAGAAACTTCTTCAAGAATAGAAAATAATTCATCTACCTGAGTCGAGGTAAATAATCCGTCTGGCCCCTGTGGCGTAATGTCGGTAAATGGGGATTCATAGAGGATTGCTGCATCCATTGCGCCATGCTCGGTTAAATAATCCACAATCATACTCACAAATTCAATCTGATTGGAGTTAAGATTTTTACCCGATATAAACCTAGCTAATTCCTGCTTAGCTACCTCTCGATCGAGTCCTACTAAGGAACGGACGAATAAGCCTAACCCATGCGACTCTTCTTTTGCACGGTCTATATCCTCCTCTACGCCTAATTTGTTTTCTAGCAATATCTTCTCTAATTCCGATAAATCTGATGGAGTGAGCTGTTTGTTAGTTCGCAGCTTAAAGATAACCACATTATCTTGATGCGATCGCAAAAAAGCCCTTGCTTTAGCACGGAACTTCTCAAAGTTATCTAATGCTGTAAAACCAGGCAACTCAACTATTATCTCATCCCCCATTACATCCTCAAAATCGGTGTAAATAGGTTGGCGTTTTTGTTTCTCAATCAGCTTGATTAATCCCCGCAGGCGTTTGCGTAACACCTCCAGCATTGGTAATGTCACATCTTGCCACCACTCATCGGTTTGTACATCCTGAATCAGCGATAACTGTTCTTGCACGAAGGGAATGGCAGATTTATCCTCTAGCAGTCCTGCAAGTGACTTCACCTGTTCTTGTAAACGCTTAAACGTAGAGTCAGAGCGCAGAATTGCTAATTGTAACTTCAGCATCAGAACATCAAATCTTTTTATTTCTTCGGTTTCTGTTTCCAATTGGGAAGGCAAGCCAGCTACTTCTTGACTAAGCTCAAGAAAATCATCGATCGATAGTGACGCCCATGCTGCGGAATTAGCATATTTCTCTACGAATCGTTGTTTAGGTCGCACTATGAAGTTTTCAGGATTCATAGCCGCCACTTCTGTATTGAGTAAATTGGCTAGTTCCTGGCGCAATTCAGCATCGGTCTTGGGTTCTTTAGAAGTAACTTGATACTCTTGAAGCTTGCTCAAGTTTGCTTGATTAATTGGTTGATCTTCAGGTATTCTTTTATCTAGCTCTCCGATTAACTCTAATCGAGCGGTAAACAATTGCTGACCCAATGATTTAGTTATTGGTGCATTAACAGTCGCTGAGTTTTGTTGAAAAAACTCTAAATTTTGGCAATAATCAAACAGGTAAAAATATTCTTTATCTTGCCCTAATCCAAATAAGTCAGGACATAGCCTCGTACCTCGTCCTATCATCTGCCAGAACTTAGTTTTGGAGCGAACAATTTTGAACAGCACCAGATTAACTACCTCTGGCACGTCAATCCCTGTGTCGAGCATATCCACTGAGATTGCGATATGAGGTTCTTTATCTTTTTGGGAAAAGTTATCAATCAGGCTTTGAGCATAGGAGGTTTTGAAGGTAATGACGCGGGCAAATTCACCCTTAAAGTGTGGGTAATTGGCGTTGAACCGTTCAGCAATAAACTCTGCATGATCTTGGTTTTTAGCGAAAATAATGGTTTTGCCGAGCCGATCGCCCCCAGCAACCTTTAACCCCCTAGTCATCAGATGCTCTAGCACCTTATCCACGGTATCTTTATTGAATAACCACTTGTTGACTGCTTCTGCTTCTACGCGCTCAGGGGCATTGCCTTCGTCATCCCATTCAAGCGCATCCCATTCTTCTCTTTCGGATTCAGAGAGTTCACCATAATTAATGCCTTGTCGCTGAAACTTAAGCGGTACTGATACTGCTTTAAGCGGGACTAGATAACCATCCTTTACGGCATCTTCAAGCGAGTAAGCATCGGTAGGTACGCCATTTTCTAAGTCAAAAAGCCCGTAAGTGTTGCGGTCAATTTCATCCTTTGGTGTAGCGGTTAGCCCTAGCAGGACAGAATCAAAGTAGTTGAAAATTGTGCGGTATTTCTGAAAAACAGATCGGTGAGCTTCATCAATAATAATTAGGTCAAAATGCCCGACGCCAAAACGACGCTGACCGTCACGGGTATCATTAATTAATCCCATCATGGTTGGATAGGTGCAAGCAAATACCCGTCCTTCAGTATCTTTTTCTGTGACTAAGTTGACTGGCGCGGCATCGGGGAGATGTTTCTTAAATACATTGATTGCCTGATTTACCAAAGCTACACGATCCGCTAGAAAGAGAACACGTTTAGCCCAGTTACAACGCATCAGCAGATCGACCAAGGCGATCGCGGTTCGGGTTTTGCCTGCACCAGTCGCCATAACTATCAGGGCTTTGCGGTCTTTATCAGTCTCTAAGGCTTCGGTAATGTGACGGATGGCACGAGTTTGATAATAGCGTTCGGCAATGGTGGGGTTAATTGTGCCTGCAGCTAAAGATTTACGGGTAGCTCGGCGCTGTATAAGTAATTGTAATTCAGTTTTTTTATAAAATCCTTGCACCTGTCGCGGTGGGTAATTAGTATCATCCCACAGCCAATGCTCGTAACCGTTAGAGTAGAAAATAACTGGACGCTGATTAAATTGGTTTTCTAGGCAATCGGCATATAGCTTAGCCTGTTGTTGCCCGATGCGGGGGTCGTTTCGGGTGCGCTTGGCTTCTACGACTGCCAAAGGTTTACCATCATCGCCCCAGAGGACGTAATCAACAAAACCTTGACCTGATGAATTGGGCATCCCTGTAACCGGAAACTCCCGATCGCGTTGTTGATCTAAGTTCCATCCGGCTTCTTTTAACAAAAGGTCTATAAAAATATCGCGGGTTTGTGCTTCAGAATAATCGTGGGTATCTGGCTGGATGACACTGGCTTTCTTGACTGCTGCCAATTCTGCCCGTAGTTGTTTCAGTTCTTCATCAAGTGCATTCTTGTCTGCTAGAACTGTTGAGAGCTTTTCATCGCGATCGCGTAGTTGAGTTTCTAGTTTTTGAAGTTGTTCAATGGTTTGCTTAGGAACTGGTGCAGTCTTGGGCAATGCGTCAGAGTTGAAGGTAAGCCCCGCATTTGGTTTGCTGCGTCCATAGGTGTGGGCTAACCAATATGTAACATGAAACAACTCTCGTACAGCATTTATAGCATCATTAACAGGGATAGGTCTGGCGCTATGGACGGCCGGATTTCCTAGTTTGATAATGACTCTTGCTTTGTTAAATATTGCTTCACCTACTAAGTTTTTAAAAGTAGGTTCGTGAATTAAGGCGCTTAGATTATCTTGATAAGGCAGTTCTAGAGAATTATCGTACTTATATAACCAATTTACGGTTAACTCCAAAGTTCGACGGGCATAAAAGCAGGCAGTACGAGGGTCGGGATGTACTGCATCAACTGCTTTCTTGGCGGATTCATAAATTGTAGGGAATTCAGCTTGGAGGAAAGCAAACTGGCTCATATATTTATGTAGGCTTATAGTGATAGTTCTGTAAATCGCTGTCTAGTGACCAGATAAAAACTTCACTGTCGGAGAACTTATTACAGGCATTACGATATTCCTGAATGATGCTGAGATCACCAAAGCTTGTTCCTTGTTGTTTCTTAGGAGCTTTATTTTTGCCAGCTTCGTCGGGAAACTGGTCAATCCACTTCAATATCTCTGCTGTACTCGGGAATGGAGTAGGCCTCCAGGGAGCTATGCCTGCGAAGGCTGCTTTAACTTGTTCAACAAAACGTATGGCGGTTTTCCTTCGTAGTGTGCCGTTCCCGTTTTGGGCAATGTGGTTGCCTGTTTCGAGTATGGTTGCCATCGGCAACAGAAAAGTACAACCAAGTTGAGAATACGTCTCAAAATCTTCGAGAACGGATGCTCTATGCTGATTACAGTTGGGAACGTTGAGTATTTCGAGGAATATGCTGGTATCAATCAGACAAATACTACTCATTGCCGTACTCCTGTAACCGAGACAGCCATGCCATAGCTTGCTGTTTTCTCTCTTCAGGGGTGTGCGGCGATTTGACGAATCGATCGACTACCCCAGCAGTTACCAGTTGACCGAGTGGCCCCTGAGATATCAGACTAGGAAAATCGTACATCTCCCCAAGCCGTACCAGGCGGCTATCTCCTTCCTCTGGATTGCGGTAACAAAACACTACATCACCCAGAGCAGCGTCGGGTAAGGCATCCATTAATGCGGGATTGTGAGTTGAAAGCAACACTCGTAGTTTACGTCGCTCCGCAATATCTCGGATGCTGGCGAGTAAATGCTTGGCGCGGTTGGGATGAACGCCGTTGTCGATTTCCTCGATGACAACTAAACTGCCTTCGGTAGCCGATAGCATAGCAGCCGCGATCGCTAACACCCGCAAGGTGCCATCGGATAATAATGCGGCCTCACAATAACGGCGGGTATTGCCAAAGGTTTCTGCTAGTTGCACCATCACTTCATCCCGCGGGCCGACAAGGAAATCTAGCCCATCTATAGCCTGTTCTGGTAGACTCTGGATAAAGTTGAGAATTGCCTGTTGATTTTCGGCTTGGTTCTCCCACAGGCGATACAGGACGCTGGAAAGATTAGTACCATCTTCTTGTAATCGCTTATCAGACTTGAAGCTGTACTCGCGCATTCTGGCGGGAACGGGATCTAGAAACAGGATGTTCTTTAAAACTCGTTGATATTCGCGGACGCTCTCAGGAATTATCTTTTGGGATTTGGGATACTTTGCATCAAAATGGGCAGGGGTGTCTAATTGTACGAATATAGCCATCTGATCGCTGCACGTTACTCGTGGCTTGTTCTTCCCCCTTGTAAAGTTGTTATATGCCACACCAACATCAGTCCCTACTCCTTGAGAAGGCTGATCTAGGTCATATAGCGGGACTTGGCTTGTCGAGCCAACGATTCGCTCACTACTGATGTGCAGTTCTCCGTCACGCACATTCAGGGTTATATCGAGTTGGTTCCAATCTGGGTAGTCTAAACGGCAACCAATGGTAAAATTTGACTCTCCCCGATGGCACAAGTCATTTACTCGACCGCGTACAACGCGCTCTGCACTATTCACCGCATATTGAATGCTGGAAAGTTTTTGTTCTTGTGCTAGCCATGACAGAAAGCGCAAACCTTCAAGGGCGTTACTTTTACCTGCGGCATTGGCTCCGATTAGTACGGTCAGCGGCCCAAGAGGCAATCGGCTTGTGCTGTAACTTTTGAAGTTAGCGAGGGTAAATTCTGTCAGCATGGCGTTCATGTTATAACTCTCCTCGGAATGCACGGTGTTGAAGGGAACCAAAGAGGGCATCGAGTTCGGACAGTGAGGCGCGGTGAGCCGTTTTGAGTTTTTCTACGGCTTCAACGCGGCGGGCAAATTCTTTCTGAAGTGGGAGAGGTGGTTGAGCAATGTTAATGGTCTGTACTTCAGTTGCGTTAATGTTGGCCATTCCGATGATGCTTTTACACATTCCCCGAAGGACGCGCTTAGAGTAATCTGTGTTAAGAAATGCCGAAAGATATTCAGGATCGTTTTCTTTATTCACACGTAGACGAACCAGATAACCAGCAAAAGCCATTGGGTTACTAATATTACGAATAATAGCCGTTTTTCCTACAAGTTCAGCACTATTTGTTCGATTAAATAGCACATCTCCAGAGCGGACAAGATAACGTTCTTTTTGGCGGTCAGCTAAATCCATATACTTTAGATCGGTCAAGTCTATCTCACCAGTTCGAGTAATGTTATTCATCCGCAAGACTGGAAATTCTCCTTCAGAACTAGATTTCTCGCTTGTTCCATAAGATGCAGATTCGAGTAAGTCTTTAATCTTACGAAGTGTAAATCCCTTTGGATTTGTAACTGGATCACCGAACATTTCTATAAAAATGGCTTGGGTGAGGCTGTCGAGTTGTGCGATCGCCTCCCGACGTTTAGACCTGAGTTCTTCCGCGCGATCGAGTATCTGTGCAATCCGTTTCTGTTCTTCTAAGGGAGGTAGGAGGATTTTTGTTGCACGAATTATTTGTTGGCTAATGTTGGGTTGCGCTCCTCCAACACTTCTTGATATGAATTCAGGCAGCTTTTGTTGCAAGGCATGAAAAACATATCTCGAATCAGCTTTATCTTTTTCTGGAATAAGATAACAAACAGCCTGATTTGTTGTGGCATTAATACCTAGTATCCCAACTCGACCAACATTGGCTCCGTACATTGCTACAAGAACAGATCCCTTTGGTGCAATTTTTAATGATGTTTCTGCTAAGGCTTCTTCAGTTACCCTTTCCTCTGTTTCGGTAATAATTGATTCACGTAGTTCACCAGACTTTACCCAAGGAATACTGCCATTAAAATAGCGCTCATATTTATTTCGGGATGGAGTTGTCCCACTACCTGTTTTACAGAATGCGCTTATTGGCAAACATAGTATTTTCATCCCATCATCCCCTCCAAATCCTTCATCCCCTGCTGAATCTCAACCTCTAACTTTACCAAATTAGCGAGGATCTCTTTAGGTGCGCGATGTTCCACCTCTTCATGCACCACTTCCTTATAACGATTCAGGCTGAGGTCATACCCCTGAGAAGCAATATCAGCCTTTGGTACACAAAAACTCTGAGCCGTGCGCGATCGCTCTTGTTCCGTAGTATTTCGCAGTTGCCAACGAGCCAACACATCCGGTAGATTATTCTTAGTATGTTCCTCTACTGTTAGCATCCCAGTAGGCACAGCACCCAATTTATCTTCAGAAAGTAAAGGCGTTCTTTTATCGTCCAAACTCCAGCCGTCAGCATTCACATTGTAGAACCAAACAAAATCAGTTCCACCAGAGTTAGTTTTAGTAAATAGTAAAATCGCAGTAGAAACACCCGCATAAGGCTTAAATACACCACCTGGCAGAGATATCACAGCATCCAGCTTCTGCTCCTCCACCAACAAGCGTCGCAATTCCTTATGAGCCTTAGAAGAACCAAAAAGCACCCCATCCGGCACAATCACCGCTGCCCGTCCCCCAGGCTTCAGCAATCTCAAAAACAAAGCCAAAAATAGTAATTCAGTCTTCTTCGTTTTGACGATCGCCTGCAAGTCCTTAGCCGTATTCTCATAATCCAACGAACCAGCAAAGGGTGGATTAGCGAGGACAAGACTATAAGATTCTGCATCACTAGAATGTTCCTGTGCCAGCGAATCCTGATAGCGCACATCCGGGTTTTCTACCCCATGCAAAAGCATATTCATACTGCCAATCCGCAGCATAGTATTGTCAAAGTCGAACCCGTGAAACATCTGATGGTGGAAATGTTGCTTCATCTTGGTATCGCGCAGAATTTCTGGGTGATGCGATCGCAGATATTCATTAGCAGCCACCAGAAAACCGCAAGTTCCACTAGCTGGATCGCAAATCACATCGCCTGGGCTGGGTGCAGTCAGTTCCACCATCAACTGAATAACGTGGCGCGGTGTGCGAAACTGTCCGTTTTGTCCAGCGGAGGCAATCTTGCCCAACATATATTCATAAAGGTCGCCTTTAGTGTCCCTGTCTTCCATCGGTACACCATCCAGCAAATCCACCACCTTAGAAAGCAGGGCCGGTGTCGGAATTGTGAAGCGGGCATCCTTCATGTGGTGCGCGTATGTCGAACCATCGCCTCCCAAAGTCCGCAGGAAAGGGAAAACATGATCGTTAACGACCTCAAACATCTCCTTCGGTGCAAAATTCTTGAACCTCGACCAACGCAAATCCTCATAGGAGCGTTTTTTGATATCTTCCCCTTCTGGGAAAATCCGGCGTTCCATTGGGCGCTTGAGCCGGTTAGCTTTGTTTTCTTCCAGAGTATGTAAATCGTCGAGACGACGCAGAAACAGCAAATAAGTAATCTGCTCGATGACTTCGAGGGGATTGGAGATACCACCAGACCAGAAGGCATCCCAGATTTTATCTATTTGACTTTTGATTTCCCCAGATATCATATTGCGCTTTCTTGTCCCATAGATAATTCTAAAAATTAGGGCGATTATCAGTTTAGCTTGGATATGGTTTTGCTGGAAATATGCAGCCAAAATCTATCTGCTGCTTGTACTTCAATTAAAATCTTTGCGATCGATCGAAGGCTTCGCTCGTCTATGCAAGTAATATTTGCAGGGGAAAGTTCCGACTAAAACTGACCGCCTTCGGAATTACGATCGTTCACCAGCCAGCACTTGCCTCATCATCACTCAACCGCATTAGACAAACTCTCAAACCACCATACTAAGGTACGGACATGATCGAGCGCTGAAGCTAAGCGATCGCCATCGCCCATCCAATCGCCATACTCCCCATGCTCGCCCGCCCCCCACACAATGATGTACTCTAGCCCCGGATCAATCTGCACGCCAAACCCACCGCTAGAGAAGTTAAATATTGCGTAGAGGTGGTCTGGCTGAACAGACCATCGCAAGAAAACGACGTTTGTCGCCAATGTTGGGAATTCCTTGAACATTTCAGCGAAGAAGCGTTGACTGAATTCAGGAGTGTCGGCTAAAGCGATGTCTTGTGGCTGGCTATACCACAGGCCCTGTGTCTCACGGCCACAGCGAGGATCGTGTTCTGGAAACTTGTCCATATCTCGTAACTGTAGGGGAAAAAGAAACCCCATCTCGAATGTGTTTGGCTGATACTAGACAGACGCTAGCTGATAAAGTAGCTGACCTCAAGGCATCTTAGGCAAGTACGATTGAGCAAGCAAAAGCAGAGTTGAGCGCAGATCTGTGGGAAATAGTCGGCGCTCGTGATGGCAACGATAAATCACGAGCCGTAGGAGTGGAGAGCGGCCCAGAAGCAAGTCGCCGATCGGGAAAAGGAGCTTTTGCAATTGCACGACCGGAACGGCGACTTGGGACTGGAGGTGTACAATCTTACCGAACAGCTTGCGATCGTTGCAGGCGTGAGCAAAGAACTAGGGCGGCTCAAGCAAGAGTTGAGAGATAAAATGGCTGATGTTCACGCCTGAAGGGCGGGCGATCGAACTCTCCGGCAGTACGCTAGCAGCGAGAACGCCCGCGAGCGATGCTAA
The DNA here is from genome assembly GCF_036705715.1 of Microcoleus sp. AT3-D2. Classification (NCBI taxonomy): domain Bacteria; kingdom Bacillati; phylum Cyanobacteriota; class Cyanophyceae; order Oscillatoriales; family Microcoleaceae; genus Microcoleus; species Microcoleus sp. AT3-D2. The sequence goes on from NZ_JAUBVE010000070.1 coordinate 33,696, forward strand.
AGCCAATTTAACTGAAGCTAATAGCAAATTGTTCCAGCAGTTGGAAAAAAACCGGGAACTGGTAAGGGAAATCGCCGAACTGCGATCGCAGCCTGCCAGTGTGGATGTGTCAGAATCGGCAACTTTGCTCGCGCCAGTTGAAAGACCGACGTAAGAAATGTAAGACGGACTGGGCAGATGTGGAGACAATTTTAAAAATTTTGAGCGGTGATGGCGATCGATAGAATGTATAGCTCATTATGCAGCGGTGACACGCCCCAAAAAAGCCGTCTGCACTTAGGTTGGGGGCTTTTGTGTTAGGGCTAGCGGTTAATCAAGCCGATAATCTTTGCCTTAGTGCCATATCTCTTCCCTAAAATCTTCAATGTGTCATCTGTGCGATCGAAGCCCCTTATACTGAGTTTCGGCATCTCGGTTTGCCGTAGGGTCTTACTCCAAAGTAGCCTGGAAGGGTTACAAGAAATGCAACCTTCTGTTTTGACCAAGAGGATGAAGTTGAAACCGATTAGGTTCTGTGGGGCGTGTTATCCCCAGTCGCCTTGTCATAAGATTGAGTGGCAGTTTAAGGGGATGCAGGGGTGCGATGGCGTTCCGCCCCGTAAGCTACGGCATCAATTAAGGTTGCGATCGGAATGTCCCCACTGTGTAGCGAGGTTTAAGATTCCAGCATTGTGGGTTGATGGGTGGTGTCCGAGGTGTTTTATGGGGTGTAGGGAGATGCAGAAAAAGCAAAAGAGAGTTTAAATATCTTAACCTTAGTTAATTTTTCTTTTAACCTCTCTTTTCACTTTTATTGTGTAAGGCTTTTTCTCTGAATTATCGAACAAAGCTACTAAACATGAGGAAATAACCCATAGCGTCCCGAATCAGGATTTTTTGTAAAGTGTGTAAAGGTAATCCTGTTTTTAAGATCATCTGGGGGATGCTCATTCTCAATGATGGTTATTTGGCTGTCACTATGGTTGTCAGCCAAATAATTATAAAACCGCACCTTGAGATCCGAACCCTGTAGGCTGTCTTCCTCACTTTCTGGCTTGTAGTATGCCAAAAGAGGTGAATCTAACACAACAAAACCTGGATGTGATAGATTCCTCTCCTTACAAAATTCCATAAGACCGATGGTCATTGCCGCATGGGTAATAGCTCTGAGTCCCTTGCCGCTGCTAGTACGGGGTTGCCCACCTATGACAATATCTTTAATATCCTCGGAAAAATGTACTCGATTGGAGTCAGGAAAATCCCAGGATTGGAGCAGATGTTGAACTTTTTGGGCAAATAAATCAAGTAATGAGGTTGAAAGACTAACCGGCGGAATGACAACCTTGATTGGTTTTTCAGTCTCCGCCAGAAACTCAACTCTCTTATCTCGTAGTTGCTCAACCCTATTGAATGTATCAATAGCACGTTGTATATCACCAGACTGTTTTACAATCTCACTGAAAATATTTTGAGCATCCCTAATAGGAGAGCTAATTTCTTGTATTTCCTGATTGAGTATCTGGAATTCAGGGTTGAGCCGCTCCCGTTGTGCTGTCAGTTCCTCAACTTCATCTCTGAGATCCTCGGCGGTTTGGTCGAGTTCCCTTAAAAGTTTCTCTACTTTAGCAATTTCAGCAGTTGCAGCATAAACTACACTCGCAACGTCACCGTCACAGATTACACTTTGATGCTGCTCGTCAGGAAGAGATCCGCAAAGAGGACATGGGGTTCTCTCTAAGTGGACAAAAAGAGACCCAGACTCTTCAATTGCAGCAAGACGCTCAATATCTATTTGGTAATGCTCTTTCAGAAGTTCAAAACGTGATAAAAGACTAGCAATTTCGTTGATCCTCGTAGAAAAGCCTTCTAGTCGCTCCATGATCGCACGACGGCGAATTATTCGGTCATTCAATTCGCGTTCTGATCTATTTAGTATCTCTTCTTGCGCTTCGGATTGCGCTTTTAGTTGCGATAGCTGAACTTCAGCTTCAGTACGATTAATACCAAACTGGTGGATCTCAGTTTCCAACTCTTGAATAAGCTCGTTTATTAATTCAACTTTAGCAATATTATTCTGCCGAGTAGATTCTTGGGCATTCTGGATTTGAGCCTGTCCTACCAACGCACTATCGTCTACACCAGTAAGTAGTAACTTGAAGACTGAATAATCTACTGTTTTGCTGATGTTCTGTCCAGATAGAAACGGCGACAATCGTTTTGTTATATCACTTTCTTGAACTACGACTAATTTAACAAGATTACGAAAGCTAAGGCTTACTGTCTCTCCCTTTTGGTTTTTTCGGACACGCTGATCCGTGATTTCTATAGTGGATAAAAGATAACTTGAAAGTGTATCTTTCTTTCCCCCTACGTGTTTTTGGCCAAGAATATGTGGTTGTACATTAGGATTACCTAACAGCCAATCTCCCTCAAATTTGCGAAAATCTCCCCCGTCCGTACTTCTTTCAAGCGTGAAAACTTCGCCATCAGTTGGTTCTAAAACTAGCCTTGCCCGATCATATCCATCACGCTCAGGAATATGCCTTAGAGGATCTTGAGCTCCGAGAAGAAAGTCAATCGCCTCTACAATAAACGATTTTCCAGTGTCCGATGCACCGCATATAACATTCAAGCCAGTTTGAAATTCTAAGAAAGCAGGATCTTTATACGGGCCGCTGAACGAAATTCCGCGCAATTGAAGAGGATTCCAGGTCATATTCCTTGTCCTCCTGCGCGATCAACTGAATGAAACTGTGTAGACCACTCCCTGAAAAAACGACGCTCTAACGCTTGCAATTCTTCAATAGTTGATTCACCGAATGTTTCAGCTACCCACTCTGCACGCTCTTTCAGCTTCAAGATATATTGAGAATTCATCATCGAGAGAAATGCACTAGCACTTTCCGATGCAATGTATTGAAAGCCGTCTGAGGATGAAACTAAACGCTCTACAAGCTGACGGCTCATCATCAAAAAAATGCCACGCTCTATCAGACCACGGCGCACACTTAGTTCACCCAAACGTAGCGGAAGTGGTGCGTGTAGGCTGTCTGGGCCTTCAACATCACCCGAATGTAAAACTAGATAGTCAAAATAGACCAGGTGTTGGAGATCAAGTGATCTAGGAAATACTGCCGTCAAAATTGCAAGTGTTCTGATGCCCGTCTCAAGTGGACTATTGAATGGTGATGTCATCTTGCACCTCCCCATTCTTATGCACCCAAACTAGCTTGTACTCATTTGCAAGTTGATGACAAATGCCTTGTCTATCTTGCACCTGAACAACACTTGCAAGTGGGTTTGATGAAATCGAAATATTTGCAGATTGGGTAACGGTTGCTCGCATACGAGCTAATCCATCTGTATGAGCATTATTGCAAATATCAATTACTCCGTGAAAGACCTCTTTCTGTAAACTGTTGAATGTACCATCGGGAACAGTATCACGGGCAAAATTGCGTAGAGATTCCGCGTGATAAAAACGTTCCCTTTGTAGTAAACAATCTTGATTCAGAGATGAAGGAATCTCTGAAATATCATTTATAGTTATTCCCTTATGCTCGCTATAAGCGTCGAATAATTGCTGAATATAGCCGCTCTCTTCGGCATGATGCTCTTGTGGTGGTGGTGTAACTTCAGGTCTAGGAGGCAAACCGCCACCAAATCTCACGGAATGATAGCGTGTTTTAGCGTGGCTATCTATGAGTTCCAATACAGATTTTTCGGAAAAAATTGAGAAGTCGAACTCGTTAAACCAATCGAGTAACTTGCCCTCTAACGGAATGCTAACAGTTGTAGTTATTTTATCTTGACAATTATCTTTCCACTTAGCCTCAGCCTGCTCTTTCAGTTTTTCGGGATTCCCAAGCAACTTTTGTAAAGTTGTGCCTACCCCTTTGGGTGCAACAAAGTAGTATTTGCGTGGTGGTGGATATTCTCCTTCGTAAGAGTAGTAAATGATCTTTCCAATTTCGACCCAGATGTCACCAGGACACAGAGGATTATTGTACCGCTTGCATTGGTAATTATCCCAACCCCCACCCCACATTGTATCAGTTGTAAATCCAACTATATCGATCCCTTGGTCACCAGATCCTCCAAACCTTCGGACACGAGCATAGGAGTCTGTCAACGAGATTGCCCATTCCTCTGTAAATGACTCCCATTCTTCGGGGGAGAAGCTAGCGACACGACATGGTTTAGGAATAGGAATACCATTGAAGACATGATCTGCTGATGGATACACTTTAGGCACCCCCGGACATACGGTTATTGGTTTCATGTCTTCGTCAGCAATCAAGATTTTATACTCCAATGACTAATTTTTTTGTTGGGTAAATTTAATTTAATAATTAAGTTTACCACGCAATATATTCATCTGTAAATTATCCATAACTAAGATATTTTAAGGAAAATAAAGTTAATAAGAAAATTTTTCTTATTACAGTTGATAAATTACATTTAACCACATAGGAATAACAGGTTTACCTTGTTCCAAAGATGCGATCACACTCCAGAGCAAATTCTATCAGTTGGAGCGATCGCACTTTACCCCTCCACTCTCTCACGCAACCGCCCATAAATCACATCTCACATCTAACCACACCGGTACTACAAACTTACCCTCAGCCCAAGCTGCTACTACTTTTCCCACATCGAACTCTACCAGCTTAGAATCTCCTGCCTGCGACTCCTTGACAAAAATTAACCGGTTTGGCTCCCGATCGCTCAAAAGCCCCGGATACTTCTCCTGGAGAGTTTTTAGAACTTCTCTAGCCACCTCAAACGTAAAACCACTGACAGCCAATACTCTATCGTCGCCAATGCCGCAAAATCCTCGACTTGATGGCAGGCAAAAACAAGCTCTAATCAACGAATTACTGATCCAAGCCAGTAAAAACATTCAAAACATAGAGTCAAGCATTTCGGTAACGGCTTGTTGGTCGCAGCCCCGTTGTTTCATCTCAAAGCATTACCCCACAGCAGCCGCAGCAAAGCATAATCGTGCTTACCCCAACAAATTTGTGCGATCGCGCTGTATGACAGTCAGCGAAGGAACGGGCTAATTTTGTCCAGTCCCGTCTAGAACCAAGTAGCGGATAGAGCATGAATTGCCCGCAGTGCCGTTAGCGAGAGAGCAACTGTCACAATACCTATCAGACTCGGACTGAAGAAATTCCCGATTGGTGACGAGCAATTTTAGATTTTAGATTTTAGATTTTAGATTTTGGATGCAAGGATTAAAGTCACGCATCAAGAGCATCGAGTGCCGATCGCTTTCTTTCCCCCGGCAGAAGCCCTAACCCCTGGATTTGTTAGAATCGTTGGTCATGTGGAGCAGGTGCATCTACAAAACCTGCTTTTAGGAGAATTGTTGACAATGTGGCTTAAATTTGGTGTTGCTCCCAACGGTAACTTGGCGAGCATAGATGAAGTGGCGCGCGGAAAAACTCAGCTAACTTGCCTCTACTGCGGTGGCGGATTGACAGCGAAAAAGGGCTCGGTGAAAGAACATCACTTCGCACACAGTGAAAAAACTTGCAAGTTCGTCAGCCAGCGGATTAAAACCAAAGCTTTCCCCGCGCTGCCCCTCTACGATAATTTCACAATCCAGCTTAAGGGTGAGGAATTAGAACAGTTGAAGGTGCTGTGGAAGTGCGATTCGTTGATTAGTGAATCTCGGTAATCAATCCGTAAATAACTAATCCAGTGAAACTTGACCCCTAGGTTGAGCACTGAACTCTCAGATTGATGAAGGTGCAAGTCCTTCCCGCAAGATTCATGCGTGACTCCTTATCTGCTCACACCGACCAAGCTCAATTCTTGGAGAGTGAAGCTGGGAACAGGGCACAATCAGACGGCTGTTATGGGCTGACACTGGTGCTAACAGGGAGTTCCTACGGTGAAACCGAGCCTAAAAAAGTAACTTACACCTAGGCAGGGCATAACTTAAAAAACCCTGACCTCATCAGAGCTAAAGCCCGACGCATCATTTCCACAATAGCGTCCAGAATCTTGGGTTTCTGATAGTTAAATTGGCTACACCTAATGGAACAATCAATCATCTGAGGGAACGAATAAAAACGACTTGAGAGTCATGGGTACGTCGATTTCCATGTAGGTAAGATGAGATACGGAACTCTCTCAAGACGGGTAGGATGCGAAGTAATTTTCGCAAGGTATTCAGAAAACACTCAACAGAGCAGAGCATGATTAGACACAGTAGTAATACCAGTGAATCTTGGAAGAATCTACCGTGGAAGAAGTTCCGCAAAGATTTATTTCGCCTACAAAAGAGAGTGTTCAAAGCGGTTCAAGCAGGAAACAAGCGGAAAGCGCAGTCTCTGCAAAGACTTATTCTGAAATCCAAAGCTGCTAGATTCCTAGCAATTCGACAAGTAACACAGCTAAACGCTGGCAAGAAAACAGCAGGTGTTGACGGTGTAAAATCTCTCGGCTTTACAGGACGTTTCGACCTAGAAACAATACTCAAAGAGTCGGCAGGTAATTGGCATCATCAAGGACTACGGGAAATCCCAATCCCAAAAAAGGACGGGACAACCAGAATGCTAAAAATCCCAACTATCGCGGATAGAGCTTGGCAATGCCTCGCTAAATACGCTTTAGAACCAGCACACGAAGCAACATTCCATGCTTACAGCTACGGGTTCAGAGCCGGACGCTCCGCGCACGATGCACAGAAAATCCTGTTCAACAATCTAAGAAGCTACTGTAATGGAATGGAAAAACGAGTGATAGAACTCGACATAGAAAAATGCTTCGACAGGATTAGTCACACCACCATAATGGACAACTTGATTGCGCCCAAAGGTATCAAGCTCGGAATCTTCCGATGTCTAAAAACTGGGGTCAACCCCGATTTCCCGGAACAAGGAACTCCTCAAGGCGGCGTGGTGAGTCCCCTATTAGCCAACATCGCTCTTAACGGGATTGAAAGTATTCACAGATACCATAAGGATGGATTTAGAATAACCGACAAAACCCCAGCGTCAAACATTGTCGAAACATCAATCCGTTATGCGGATGATATGGTGATAATGCTCAGACCTCAAGACGATGCAGTCAAAATACTTGCCGAAATTGATAGTTTTTTAGCAGCAAGAGGAATGATGGTAAGTGCTAAGAAGACCAAGATTACCGCTACGACAGATGGATTTGACTTTCTCGGCTGGCACTTCAAAGTGTTAAGCGACGGAAGATTTAAAAGCTACCCCTCAGTGGATAACTTTAAAAAGTTCCGTTTGAAGGTAAAGAACATCGTTAATTGCTCGAATTATGGTTCTCAGGTAAAAGCCGAAAAGCTAGCACCAATAGTTAGAGGATGGAGAAATTACCATAGGTTCTGTGATATGTCAGGGTCAAGGTTTTCACTTTGGTTCTTAAATCACAGAACACACACGGTATTTAACAAGGAAGCCAAAAATACCAGAGAATCAAGCGTTAAGCTTGTTAAGAAGGCATTTCCAACAGTTCCTTACTCCGAAAACAAACACATCAACGTCAAAGGGGATAAATCGCCCTACGATGGAGATTTAACCTACTGGAGCGAACGCAATAGTAAGTTATACGATGATTTGACCTCTAAAGCCCTTAAAAAGCAAAGCCATTCATGCGGTCACTGTGGAATGAAGTTTATGAGCGATGAGCGAGTAAATCTGCATCACATCGACGAGAATCATGATAACTGGAAACCTAAAAATCTTCTAGCAATGCACGAATCCTGTCATGACTATTCACACATGAGCAAAAGGGTCACTCCCTAAGAATATCGGGAGCTGGATGCACGGAAACGGGCACGTCCAGTTCGTGCGGTTCGTTTCTATGAAACTAGCCTGTATGGGTTAGGGGATTAGAGCCTTTACGCCGCCTTGGGTGCAAGCCCT
>NZ_JAUBVE010000071.1:0-40128 GCF_036705715.1 Microcoleus sp. AT3-D2
TCGACTTTTTTTGACGCTTTTATTGATTTTAACTATTTTACACTTATTCGGATATTTACAAAACCGGGATGCTCCCACTTCGCCAAATTACTTTGTGGTGGAATGGCTATTAGAAATGCCATATTTTGTGCTAGCACAAACTTGTCTAACTTCATTGGATATTTTCCTATTCCTAGTTTTAAGGTACTCACGTAAGTATTTTTTTTATCTCACTGAAAACCACAGGACTTACATCGTCGAATTTTCTTATTTTCAAAGTCTTTGTAGTTAATGCAGATAGCCGAACATTCCGCAAGTATTGCACCATCCGCTGCTGTCGAACAGAGAATTCCCAGGGAATGGGACAGTTGTATCAGCCATGACAGAGCGCTTCCAGCGATCGCGTACCGATAAGGAATAATGGCGTCATGAATACTGCGGTAAGCCCCGTTGGCAAACAGTATAGCTTCTTCTTTGACTTCATCCGAGTGCAACATCGAAATTGATACTCTTGCCTCATATTGAATTGTGGTGTCAATCACGCCTTCATGGCTGTCGGCTGTGACATCATGGACCTGAATGAGTTGCCAAGGAATACCCAAGGCATCGCGGTCAGGAGACCTATCAGGCAACAACACGCGATCGCCAACTTCCTTTGATTCATGGGGTGTAACTGCAAAATGCTCATTATTCCAACCAGTAGCAACGAGGCGTCCATCACGCTTTTTAACTTGGAGTGTCTTGCCCATTGCTTCGATGCGCTGGCAGACTTCTTGCAACGATTTGAGAGCGATTTTTGCCAGAGAGCGTTTCCTCGGTAAATGTAAATAAAAGGGTAGAGTTGGTTTTCGGTTGTGCAAATTTCCTAGGTTTTGTGCCTTGACTACCCCTACCCTAAGCAAAGATGTTATGGCTTATTGAGCCAAAGTTTAGATTTGAGCAACGTTAAGGTTAGCAACTAACCCATACGTTGATATGTACTCTTCTAACTCCGCTAAATCAACACTGCCATTTTTATCGGAGTCAAGAGTATTAAAAAGATAATCAGTGATGTAACTTCTGACTTCTTCAGAGCTACGTTCGCCTGTTGTCATATCTTCGATTTGCCCTAACAACTCCATAATCTCAGTTCGTTCTAGCGACTTACTTCCATCCGTATCCAATTGAAGGAAAAGCTTTTTGATATCTTCTGTTGCCACTCTCGAAGAACGCAGTGTTTCTCTCAGTATGTCATTGCCAAATGAATTCATGAACAATATCTGTTCGATGAGTGGTATGCAGAAAAAGCCCAGCGCTGCCCAAAAAATTGCATATCTTACTGCTTCTGGATTTGCAGTTGCACTAACTTCGATGAAAAGAGCCGCCCAAAGGAAAAAGTTTGGGTTCACAAGCAGGATATAAGCATCCCGAGCTTCTGCCTTACTTAGCTTGCCCTTTGTCACTATTGAGGTTAATGTAGCTACTACGCGCATCGAGACAAATACTAAAGTTGCAATTGCCAGTTGTTGCAGACAAGCGAGCGAGCGATTCGGATCGGTTGAAGAAAATAGATCCGAAATGAAGGTTGATGGAGTAAACTGAAACCCTGTTGCCAAAGCCATGAATGCGACAGCAAGCACTCCAATGAATTTCCAGTTTTTACTGTGGTGGTTTGATTCCACCGGGGATTGGTCGCGCCAAAACTGGGCGATCGCACCCGGTATTGCCAGACCTAAAATTAGAATGACACCGAAAAAGATCAGGCTGTCAACGTTAATGGGTAAATTGGCAACCTTCAATGTAGCCAGAAGCACCAGTGGAGCAACGATTGATAGCGTTCTTGACAAAAGAGCCGAGGGATAAAGATTACCGCCCCAAAGCACGGATAAAACTGGGGAAGTAAGGGCTGGGGGAACCATCCAAAACAGCACCCACAAAACTTTGTACAGATCCGCTTCGCTCTGATACAAAAATCCAGAAAATAGTAAAAATAGCCCAACTACCCATCGCACTGCCATCCACCCGTAAACTAGATACTTCACAGTAGAGGTTACTTTGCGTTTACTCGCTGCAAAGTCGATGTCTAGGTAGGTATAAAACGTTGAGGCGGCTAGACACGCAACGATTATTGCTCGAAATAGCGCTGACGGAATCGCTCCTGCTCCGGCAGTGATTGCCCCTACCAAGCTTCCCAGCAAAAAGGCGGCGGCATAGATGAAAATCGCCCACATAATTGAAAGATCGTTGATCTCTTTCCGCACAGAAGCGGCACCACCAGATTCTTTGTCGCGAAACTTGACGAGATCCACACCGCTGAGAGCTTTACCATTGGGAAGTTTCAGGTGTTTATAAGCCTGCGGCGGTAGACCGCTTAAATAAAGTGCTAGAGGTTCCAATACATATTGGTGGCACACTACTAGAACTGTTTCTCCCCGTTCCAAGTGCGGTACTATTTTGTCTTCGTAGAAACGGGCAGCGCGAGAGTAAACTTGGGCAATCTTTTCGCCAGCCGGAGGTGCTTCGTTATGTGAATGCAACATTTCCTCGAAGCCTTCGTAGCCCAGTGCTAAACGTAGCAAATTTAGGTTACGACCCGCAAAAATACCAAAGGATTTTTCGCTAATTCGATGGTCGATTTGAACGGGGGTATCGGACGACTTTAGTGCTTGACTTTCAGCAAGGGCGATTTCACAGGTTTGCCGTGCGCGTCTCATGTGGGAGACATATACTGCGTCAAACTTTGTACCTTTTTTCTTCAGGTCAACACCTGCACGGCGCGCCTGCAATCGGCCAAAGGATGTGAGGTCAACATCCAGAACTCCTGCAAAAATGTTGCGTTCGTTACTGGTACTTTCACCGTGCCGAATAAAGTAGACACGTCCTAGCTGTTCTGCATTGAATTCTTTTTGTGAAGCGATCGATCGATCGATCTTCGGTACTTTGTACCTGGTCATCTAAGTTTCTAGTATTCATGGTTCACCTGACTAAGCCTTAAACAGGATTTAGATTTTTTCTAAAGTTGAATGAAGTTCCAGACTTTCAAGTCAAAGCTGCTAACGACAAAAAGCACTTTGCTACGAAAGCAATGTCTTGAAGCGTGCAGAGTATAGTCTGAGCCAAACTCCTCGGACTGTAGTAACACTCACTAATTGATCAGGAGCGATCGCACAACTGACAACATGAAGACTACCCAAATCTTCAACGAATCGGGGGCAAAATTTTAGATGAAGAAAGCCCAGCTCGCTGTCGCCATCCCAAACCAACAGATTCGCTAGATTGGCAGCAGCTTAATGTCTATCTAGCTTAGGACATAGATCGCCCATCTAACTAATAAGTTTTGTGCAAAACCCGGCCTGTACTGCGAGAATTATCAGTTTTGCACCTGCATGACAGCCAAAAAGATTATGCTAGAATCCATCAATACGCAGTCGTAGGTTGGGCACGGGCCGAGAAGAGCAATCTTCTTGCAGTCTAGGGGAGGTTGTAGGTCAGCCACCATTTGGGTCTTCCCAGTTGAAAGCCACCCTGCAACATGAGCCTGGAATCTGCAACCGCAGCCGAGTGCGGCAGATAGGTTGGGAGTGTCGCGCTAGAATAAGCAGTACGAGTTAACACTCGAACACAAACGCTCGTTGTGCGAGCGTGACCTCGAAACGGGCACATAGCAGCAGGTGATGGGAATAAATCATGTTTGAACGCTTCACAGAAAAAGCAATAAAAGTAATCATGTTGGCCCAGGAAGAAGCTCGCCGCCTGGGTCACAACTTCGTAGGGACAGAACAGATCCTCCTGGGTCTGATCGGAGAAGGAACCGGGGTTGCAGCGAAAGTCCTCAAATCAATGGGCGTCAACCTGAAAGACGCTCGGATTGAAGTGGAAAAAATTATCGGTCGCGGTTCCGGCTTCGTAGCAGTCGAAATTCCGTTCACTCCCCGCGCCAAGCGGGTTCTAGAACTATCCCTAGAAGAAGCTCGCCAACTCGGACACAACTATATAGGTACTGAACACCTGCTGCTCGGTCTGATCCGCGAAGGTGAAGGAGTAGCGGCCAGAGTCTTAGAAAACCTGGGAGTAGACTTGTCGAAAGTCCGCACCCAAGTGATTCGGATGCTGGGAGAAACCGCAGAAGTCGCAGCCACTGGCGGCGGCGCTCGCACCAAAACCCCAACCCTCGACGAATTTGGAGCCAACCTCACTCAAATGGCAGTCGATGGGAAACTAGACCCAGTAGTCGGACGCCAAAAAGAAATCGAACGGGTAATTCAAATCCTGGGTCGCCGCACTAAAAATAACCCGGTGCTCATCGGGGAACCCGGAGTCGGCAAAACCGCGATCGCCGAAGGTCTGGCCCAGCGCATCGCTAACAACGACATCCCAGACATCCTCGAAGAAAAGCGCGTTGTTACCCTCGACATCGGGTTGCTGGTTGCGGGTACTAAATACCGGGGCGAATTTGAAGAACGCCTCAAAAAAATCATGGACGAAATCCGCACAGCGGGTAACGTGATTTTGGTGATTGACGAAGTGCACACTTTGATCGGTGCAGGTGCTGCTGAAGGGGCGATCGACGCGGCCAACATTCTCAAGCCGGCTTTGGCAAGAGGCGAGCTCCAGTGTATCGGCGCTACCACCCTCGATGAGTATCGCAAGCACATCGAGCGCGATGCAGCCCTAGAACGGCGCTTCCAGCCCGTGATGGTCGGCGAACCCACCGTTGACGAGACGATCGAGATTCTCTTCGGTCTGCGGGAACGCTACGAACAGCACCACAAGCTGAAAATCTTGGATACGGCCCTCGAAGCTGCAGCCAAACTCTCACATCGGTACATCTCCGATCGCTTCCTCCCAGACAAAGCAATTGACTTGGTAGACGAAGCTGGTTCCAGAGTTCGCTTGATCAACTCCCAACTGCCCCCCGCAGCCAAAGAACTTGACAAAGAACTCCGCCAAGTCCTCAAAGATAAAGACGAAGCGGTGCGTTCTCAAGACTTTGACAAAGCCGGCGAATTGCGCGATCGAGAAATGACGATCAAAGCCGAAATTCGCGCTATTTCCCAAGCCAAAAAAACCGACTCGGCCCGCACCGGCGAAACCGACCCATCGCCAGTAGTCACCGAAGAAGATATCGCTCAAATCGTGGCAAGCTGGACGGGAGTCCCGGTCAACAAACTGACCGAATCCGAATCCGAAAAGCTACTGCACATGGAAGATACCTTGCACCAGCGCTTGATCGGCCAGGAAGAAGCAGTAAAAGCCGTTTCCCGCGCCATCCGTCGCGCTCGCGTTGGCTTGAAAAATCCGAATCGCCCGATCGCCAGTTTCATCTTCTCCGGGCCTACCGGCGTCGGCAAAACCGAACTCACCAAAGCCCTAGCCGGCTACTTCTTCGGTTCAGAAGACGCGATGATTCGGCTGGATATGTCGGAGTACATGGAACGTCACACCGTCTCCAAACTCATCGGTTCTCCTCCAGGCTACGTCGGCTACAACGAAGGCGGCCAACTCACAGAAGCAGTCCGCCGCCGTCCTTACACCGTCGTGCTGTTCGACGAAATCGAAAAAGCCCACCCCGATGTCTTCAATATGCTTTTGCAAATATTGGAAGACGGCCGCTTAACCGATGCCAAAGGTCGCACCGTGGACTTCAAAAACACGCTGCTGATTATGACCTCAAACATTGGTTCTAAGGTGATTGAAAAAGGTGGCGGCGGCCTCGGCTTTGAGTTCAGCGACAACCAAGCCGATGCTAATTACAACCGCATTCGTTCTTTGGTTAACGAAGAACTCAAAAACTACTTCCGCCCCGAATTCCTCAACCGACTCGACGAAATTATCGTCTTCCGCCAGTTGAACAAGGAAGAAGTCAAGGAAATCGCGGTCATCATGCTCAAAGAAGTGTTCGGTCGTTTGACAGAACAGGGAATCACCCTGGAAGTGACCGAAAAATTCAAAGAACGGCTGGTAGAAGAAGGCTACAACCCCAGCTACGGAGCTCGACCCCTGCGCCGCGCCATTATGCGCTTGTTGGAAGACAGCTTGGCTGAGGAAATCCTTTCTGGCCGCATCAAAGACGGCGACACCGCTGTTGTGGATGTGGGCGAGGACGGAATTGTTAAGGTGCTGCAAGGTCAAAAGCGGGAATTGCTGCCCCAAGGCGCTGAGTAAGTTTGAGTAAGTGCGATCGCGAGTTAAGTTGGGAAATAACCAATCTCGCGATCGCAAAAAACTCAAAAACCTCACATAAAAAAGGTAGAGAATTTAAATTCTCTGCCTTTTTTATGAGTTAATATCAAGAGTAGACTTATTGCATAAATCTTTGATTGATAGGGAAACCGTAGATGCAACGCAGAAGCATTTGTAGATTTTTTGCCAATGCCTGCACTTCAAGTCTAGTAATTAACAGCAACCTTCTTCAAGGGTAAGCTAATCAGCATTTAAATTGTATATTTGGGGCGGGTTCGCGTGCCCATATCGCTCATTGTTGAATTATTTATTGAGATGCAATTTAAATGCTGATGAGCTTAATCAGATAATTAGTGGCAACTATATAGCGAGGATTTTCATGACATCTGAAAAAAATAATTTGGGTACAAAAGTAGCAGAAAATCCGCCTGAAAGCTGGTGGCAGAAAGCGTGGAAGTCGCAGCGAGAAAATCTTCAGATAGTGATTATTGCTTTGAGTTTAGCAATAGTGATTCGAGCGTTGGTCGCCGAACCGCGCTACATACCCTCGGATTCTATGGTACCCACTTTGCACGTGGGCGATCGCGTCGTAGTCGAAAAAATCTCCTACTACCTCGAACCTCCCAAAACTGGCGACATCGTAGTATTTGCTCCTCCCGAAAAGTTGCAAGAAGAAGGCTTTACCCAAGACCAAGCATTCATCAAGCGGATAATTGGCTTACCGGGTCAAACCGTCGCCGTTAAAAAAGGTTTAGTTTATCTCAACGACAAACCCCTCGTCGAAAAATATATTGCCGAACCTCCTAAGTACCAGTGGGGGCCTTACCGCGTCCCAGACAATGAATACTTTGTGATGGGAGACAACCGCAACAACAGCAACGACTCCAGCAGGTGGGGATTTTTACCTAAGCAGAATATCATCGGCCGCGCTGTAGTGCGGTTTTGGCCTCTAGAACGCATCGGGGAAGTTTGAAGAAGTCATTAGTCATTAGTCATCAGTCATTAGTTATTGGTTATTGGTTGGTTGTTAGTTTTAATAACCAATAACCAATGCTTTTCGGGCCCGATGCCCGATGCCCGATGCCCGATGCCCAATGCCCTGTTTGGCCAATGCTCAATGCCCGATGCCCAATGCCCATGCCTTATGCTGTACGGAAATTTCTACTTATTCTTGTGCCTTAAGGGGTAGGGACTTGCTCCGGCAACTGATAAAATAGTACAAAAAGCAGCGGGATTTCTCGCCTAGATCAAAATTAGTTGAATATTAAAAAATTAGGAAAGCTATGGGATTTTTTGATTCAGAAATTGTTCAGCAAGAAGCCAAGCTGTTGTTTGAAGACTATCAATCTCTCATCAAACTAGGTGGCAATTACGGCAAATTCGATCGCGAAGGCAAGAAAATGTTCATCGCTCAGATGGAATCGATGATGGAGCGCTACCGTATTTTTATGAAGCGCTTTGAGCTGTCTGAGGACTTCATGGCTCAGATGACTGTAGAGCAGTTAAAAACACAGCTCAATCAATTTGGCATCACGCCCCAGCAGATGTTTGAGCAAATGAACTCAACGCTGGAGCGGATGAAATCTGAGCTGGAAAAACAATCCTAGTGTCAGAAGGAAGAAGGAAGTTCGGCAACGGATTAGCTTTCTTCGGATGTAACCGATGTAACGGATGGAAGGAAGAAGGAAGAAGGAAGAAGGAAGAGGGAAGAAGGAAGAAAAAGAATGTATTCCCAATGCCCAATGCCCCATGCCCAATGCCCAATGCCCCATGACTGATAATTAAGGGCGCTCAAAAGATGAAGCAGGTTTGAAGCTTTCTGCGGGAACTCCCTGCAAAGCTTGGCTCATAAAATCGCGCCAAACAGGGGCGACAATCCCACCGCCAGTAGCACCGTAGCTCATCGGTCTATAATTGTCGTTGCCCATCCAAACAGCCACCGACAACTGCGGCACGTAACCCACAAACCAGATATCCCGTTCTGAGGAAGTTGTACCAGTTTTCCCAGCAGCCGGTCGCCCAAGTTGAGCAGCCCTTGCCGTTCCGCTGCTAATTACGCCTTGCAGGGCGCTGTTGACAGATGCCGCTGCCCAGGAATTGAGAACTAATTTGGGTTTGGGCGTATTGTCGAGCAACACGTTGCCACTGCTGTCAGTGACTTGCACGATAAAGGTGGTGTCAGAATGCCAGCCGTTGTTCGCGAAGGTAGCAAAAGCTCCGGCCATTTCTAAAGGAGTGAGGTCAACGGCACCCAATGGCAAAGAAATCACCGGTTCCATCGGACTTCTGATGCCGAGGACGCGGCAAATCTCAATCACTTTATTCAATCCGACTTCTTGGCCAAGCTTGACGGCGGGAATGTTCAGAGAGACTTCCAAAGCTCTGCGGATGCTGACGGCACCGGAGAAGCCGCCGCCGTAGTTTTGAGGGTAGTAGTAGCCGTCGCCGTCGCGGTAGCCGACAGGGGAGTCGTAGACAACTGAATCCGGGGCGTATTTGCCACTAGCAAAGGCAGCGTAGTAGATAAAAGGTTTAAAAGAAGATCCGGGCTGGCGACGCGCTTGAATGGCGCGGTTGAACTGACTCTTTTCGTAATCGACGCCGCCAACCATTGCTTTGACGAAGTGGGTGCGGGGATCGACGGCGGCTAGGGCAATTTGACCTTGCTCGCGATCGTAAAACAGCCCTTGGTAGTAAAGCCGATTGTGCCACGCTTTGACTGTTTCTTCGGCTATGCGCTGCATTTTGAGGTCGATCGTGGTTTGAACGCGCATTCCTCCCTTAACCACGGCATCTCGCCCGAAACGCCTCGTCAGTTCCTGGACTACGGCTTGTGTTACGTAAGGAACTTGAGAGCCGCCAAAAGAGGTAATTTTACCTAGCTTAATTTTTTCCTGGCGGGCAGCAGTCTCTTGGGCCGGCGTAATCCATTTAAGATCCTTCATGCGGCCTAAAACGAGGGCTTGCCGCTCTTTTGCCAATTTGTAATTGACGAAAGGACTGTATTCTTCGGGGGCAGAAATTAAGCCGGCCAGCATCGCTGCTTCTGAAAGAGTCAAATTACTTGCGGACTTGTTGAAATAGCTTCGAGAGGCTGTCTCTACGCCGTACAAGTTGTGACCTAAGTAGATTTGATTCAGGTATAGTTGCAGAATTTGGTCTTTGTTGAGAATTTGCTCCAAGCGGATAGACATTACCGCTTCAGCTACCTTGCGACTAAATTTTGACTGGGGAGATAGAAACAGGTTCTTGACTAGCTGCATAGTCATAGTCGAGCCGCCTTCAACAGTTCTACCTTTCTCTAGGTTGACCATCAGAGCTCGGGCTATCCCGCCGGGGTTGATGCCTTTGTGGGTGAAGAAGTTGCTATCTTCGATCGCCAGAACAGCTCGTTTCAGGTGCGGGGAGATTTGGTCAAGGGGTACGACATCCCGGTTGGCTTCGTCGTGGATGCTGGCTAGGGGCTTGCCGTTGATGTCGTAAATGTGGGTAGTTTCTGTGGGAGAGTAGGTTTGCAAGATCCGAACATCTGGCAAATTGCGGAAGCTGATCGCTAAGCCAACCAGTCCACCAGCGACTACGGAACTGGCAAGCATTGTCATGCTGAGTATGGTTCCGGCGGTCACTTTACTGACTGACTGAACAAACTCGAATACGGGGGCTGAGTTTTCCGTGTTATTGCGGACTGCGTTGGTTGACACGTGGATTTCACTTCCTCACTCGATTTGGTGTTTAAGACTTTTAATTTTAGATGCGAACCCTAGAGACTGTCAGTCGATTTTAGATTTTAGATTTTAGATTTATTCCACAGATGAATCTGGGAGTTTGAACAAGAGTCTAAAATTTGGGGATCTCCACGACTGTTGTACGTGGCAGCGTATCCGTTTTTGGGCGGGGTCAGCTAATGAAAGCCGGTCAGCTTTCGGATTATAGTAGCGTGATAGTTATGTTTTTATGCGTCAACCAGTGAGTGTAACTAATTCTGCTGCACTTTGGCAAAATATGATGGACGATCGCTCCCCGATGATAACTCCTAACCTTTCAGCGCTTTACCGCGGCGTCAGCGAGATTTTTCCAGATCGACCTGATTCTAGCAACCCTGACGAAAATTTAGCCCAACTGCTGGCAAAAGTCGATCGACCCTTGCGCGTCAAACTGGGAATTGACCCGACAGGCAGTGACATTCACTTGGGACACAGCATTTGCGTCCGCAAGCTGCGAGCTTTTCAGGATGCCGGTCACACAGCCGTACTGCTGATCGGAGATTTTACCGCAAGAATTGGCGATCCGACAGGGAAGTCGGAGATGCGTAGCCAGTTGACGGCCGAACAAGTGGCGGAAAATGCCAAGACTTATTTAGACCAAGTGCGTCCGATTCTAGATTTTGACACACCCGGACGTTTGGAAATTCGCTATAACTCCGAGTGGTTGTCGAAATTGGACTTGGCGAAGATTTTGGAACTGCTGAAGACGATGACGGTGCAGCAGATGCTCGCTAAAGAGGGATTTGATAATCGGATGCAGCAGGAGAATGCGATTTATCTGCATGAGTTTCTGTATCCACTAATGCAGGGTTACGATTCGGTGGCTTTGGAAGCGGATGTGGAGTTGGGGGGAACCGACCAAAAGTTTAATATTGCGGTGGGAAGAGATTTGCAGCGG
Organism: Microcoleus sp. AT3-D2; assembly: GCF_036705715.1. NCBI lineage: Bacteria > Bacillati > Cyanobacteriota > Cyanophyceae > Oscillatoriales > Microcoleaceae > Microcoleus > Microcoleus sp. AT3-D2. The sequence continues at coordinate 10,804 of NZ_JAUBVE010000071.1, forward strand.
CATTTTGGGATGAAACCGCAGTTTGGTTTGCTGATGCCGATTTTGATCGGGACTGACGGGGTGCAGAAGATGTCGAAGTCTTTGGGCAATTATGTGGGTTTGTCGGAAGACCCGCTGACGATGTATTCTAAGTTGGAGAAAATTGCTGATAGTTCGATCGCCCAATATTTTGAACTATTGACAGATTTGCCACTTGATGAATTGCCAGAAAATCCGCGAGAAAAACAGAAACTTTTGGCTTTGGATGTGGTGCGCCAATATCGGGGGAAGGAAGCGGCGGAACGCGCACAACAAGATGCAATTGCGCTGGTTAAAGGTGCTGCGGGACAAGCTGATGCTGTGGCGGAGTTTTCTTTGGCAAGTGTGCAGTTTCCGGCTAAGTTGTTTTATATTCTAAGTGCTAGCGGGCTTTGTAAAAGCAGCGGTGATGCGCGGAAGTTGATGCAGGGCGGTGGGGTGAAGTTGGAGGGCGATCGGGTTTCTGATGTTAATCTTACTTTTGAATCACCTGCTGATTTATGCGGTAAGGTTTTGCAGGTTGGGAAGAATAAGTTTGTGCGATTGGTGTCTTAAATCTCTTTTTTGACCGCAGATGAATACTGAAGATGAACGCTGATGAACGCTGATAATCGAATTATTGTTGCTTTGGATGTTTCGAGTCAAGAAGAGGCGATCGCACTTCTTGACAAACTGCCTGATGTATCTTTCTGGAAAGTCGGTTTGGAACTGTTTGTGAGTTCCGGGCCGGGGATTTTGGAAATTTTAAAACAGCGGGAAAAGCGGATTTTTCTCGATTTGAAGTTTCACGATATCCCGAATACTGTGGCTGGTGCTTGTCGGGCTGCTGCTAAGTATAATGTGGATTTATTGACTATCCATTCTACTTGCGGTAAAGATGCTTTGAAAGCGGCACAGTTGGCTTTGACTGAAGGGGCGGCGACTGTGGATAAACCGACTCCTAAGTTGATTGCAATTACCCTGTTAACGAGTTTGAATTCGCGACAGTTGGCTTTTGAGTTGAAAATACCTTTGGAGTTGCCGGAATTTGCTTTGCACATGGCATTGTTGGCTAAGGAAACGGGTTTAGCTGGTGCTGTTTGTTCTCCGCAAGAGGTGGAACAGTTAAGAATGAGTTGCGGGGATGATTTTCTGTTAGTTTGTCCCGGTGTGCGTCCGAAATGGGCCGATGGGGGCGATCAAAGGCGATCGATGACTCCGAAGGCGGCTTTGAAAGCTGGTGCGGATTATCTGGTGATTGGGCGCCCGATTACTGCTTCGGATGATCCGGCGGCGGCTTTTGCGCGTATTTGTGAAGAGATTGAATAACAATATGAATGTTTTTTAAACCGCAGGTAAATACAGATGAACACAGAGAAAATTTCATCAGCGTTTATCGGTGTTTATCTGCTGATATCTGCGGTTGGCGAAAAGAAATTAAGCTGCTATTACAGCCGATCACAAAATAGCTAGTTTCTACTTTTTAGTAATTTGGTAAGATGTTAAAATTTACAACTCTCGACGCGAGATGGGGATTCTAATATTGATGTGTCAGGAGTCTTACCTTGAGTAACAGCAATCTCTGTCTTTAATCCTAAAGCCTTCAGCAAACCAATAAATCGGTAAATCTCTTCTCCCCCTGATGCTTTCAACAATTCCTCAAGTTTCTCCCAATTCTGTTGTTCGTCTTCAGCCATGATAGAGAGTTTATCTTGAGCTTTCACTACGTCTTTGAGTACCGTCAGTAACAGTTCAGATTCCGGTTCTTTTTCTTCTAAAATTGCTTGAATATAAGCAGCAGCTTCTTCAATTTCTTGGAGGGATTTAATCAGATAGTCATGATAACTGTGGGTTTTAGGCATTGTTTCTACTCCTGAATTCTATCCAGTATTCTTTGGCCTTGCGAATATCTCGATCTTGGGTACTTTTATTTCCACCGCAGAGAAGCAGTACAATAGTTGAGTCTCTTTCTCCAAAATAAACCCGGTAGCCTGGGCCGCAGTCAATTTTCAACTCAAAAACACCCTCTCCTACTGATTTACAGTCTCCTAAATTACCAAGAGCCACTCGCTGAAGTCTACCTTTTATTTTAGCTTTCCCTTCGCGATAGCGCAAAGAATCAAGCCACTCTTCAAAAGGTATTTTTCCCTCTAAGGTTTCATAGGTTTGAATTTCTCTCGGTAGGACTTCCATGATTTCATTTAATACAAACCTTAGCGTCAATCGATAAAATTTTAGCTCATTCCGGTCAGTGCCAGGTATCAGAAACGTAGAATAGGCGTGGTTTCGTGGTTTGAGCCTCGGTTATAAATCTTAACGAAACTCTGAAACGCTTAGATGTTAAAGTTTACAAGTCTCGACGCGCTCGAAGAGAGCACCAGCCACCGAAACCATTAAACCCACACCACCCCCCCACCACCCAATATCTATATGCGGGAGGTGTCCTTCTGGTGCTTGGGAGTTGAATTTTAGTTCATCATAGTCCAAATAGTTACTATTCACACGCCAACCTACGCGATCCGAATACGCTTCCCATATTTTCTCATCATGTTTCCTGATTCCCCCCAGACTTTGATAGATGCGCTTCTGCACGCCAAAGCCAAAGCGTCCATTACTGTATTTTACCCAAAGTTGGTCAATCGTTCGCAAGTCTTCACAAGGAAACTGATCTATTGACACATTCAGCCATCCACTTCTCTCCCTACGCCCCACCTTCAACATCACTCTCGCCGTTTCCTCATCCGCCTCTTTCCACTTTCCTGCTGCTCATAAATCACGCAATTTTATATAATTCATCCCCACCGCAGAAACCAACTTCACCTCATTAGTCTCCTGTTTAGGCATTATCTCACTAGCTGATATTTGATTAGATGCTACTGGTGAAGAATGAAAAGGTTTTGGTTGAGGTTTGACTGATATTTGAGTAGGTGATACTGAGACAGGATTAAGAGCTTGCAATACTTCTGTAGCTGATTGATAACGCGCACCCACTGGAAACAATAGCATTTTATCTAATACTTTACCCAAGTCATTGCTGAGAGAAACTGCTTTATTTCTCCATACCCATTCAATTTGCATCGGATCGAAAAGTTCGTCAGCCAAAGTTCCATTTTTCTCTTCCAGCAAACACCCGGTTAATAACCGAATGCAAGTTACACCAAGGCTATAGAGGTCACTCGCTGGAAAAACATGACCTTGCATTTGTTCGGGTGCCGCATAGCCAGGAGTTCCAGTCACAGTTCCCACTCTAGTCAAAACACTACCGCTCAATTCCTTAGCAACTCCAAAGTCAATCAACACTAGAGAACCGCGAGAATTTCTAATGATGTTTTCCGGCTTAATATCTCGGTGAATTACCTTTTGCTTGTGAACAAAATCTAATATCGGTAGCAATTCTGTTAGTAATTGCTTAATCTGTTTTTCGCTAAACTTTCCCTGCTGCTCTAATTCTTTTAATAAATCCTCACCGTCAATAAATTCTTGTACTAAATAGAACCGCTTATCTTGTTCAAAAAATGCCAATAAATCAGGGATTTGAGGATGTTTACCCAAATCTCGCAGTCTCACTGCTTCTTGTTTGAATAACTCCGTCGCTTTCTGGATGGCGGCACTCCCTTGTAGTTGTGGGAGAAATTGTTTAATCACACAGATGGTATCAAGTCGATGTTCGTCTACGGCTTTGAATGTACGGCCGAAACCACCTTCGGAAATGTATTTAACTGCACGGTATCTGTCTCCAAGTAGCAGTTTGTTTCCGCAGCGTTGGCAGAATTTGGTGAGGGATGGGTTTTGATGAAGGCAATCAGGATTAAGGCATTGACTCATAAAAAGTCCTTAGTTGCACATTTTTAAAAGTAACACAATTTACAGGTTGTTACTGTTACAATGCGTAAATTGTGTCCGTTATTAAATATTTGCCTTCGTGCAGTTGTTTTCCCGGTGCCCAGTGCTGCATATTGCTGTGTTATGGTGTTTGGATACAGGAAATTGTAGCCGATGAGCTTTGCTTTGACAATTGGCGGAGGAAGATCGATGAGGAGTATTTAGGCGGTTGAATCTATTTCAGGTAAGTAGTATTTTGGCGGCGATTGTTTGGGTAGTAGGGAGTCCTACTCTGACAGTTAATGTTGCCATAAATCATGGAAGTGAGCATAATTTGTTAGCCCGATCGCCCTGTCCGGCAGATTTAGAAACTTTGGTCGATCGTCTGTTGCAAGATTTGCCGAGTTATGCTAATCGCGTAATTGTGCGATCGCACTTTTCTCCTAACACTAACACACCGTCCGGTTACGCGCTGCCTCAAATAATTTTAGCCGGTCGCCCGGAGTTTGAACCGTTACCTTTAAATTTTGAAGATGCGCTTCCTGAAAATGCCAGTCAAGTTTTCATTACTACTTTGGAACGGCAGTATCGCGGGGGAAACCCCGTCGAAATTGAGCAATATCATTGGTTATTTTTCACTAAAACGGAGAACGGATGGGAGTTGGCAAAAATCGTTTCTCGGTTTGGTACTGCGGCGGATATTCGTCCTTTATTAGGCCAAGATAGTGAAAGCGAAATTGCTCAGGCTATTCGTTTGTGGTTGCGCGATTTTCATGCAAAGCCATAACTTTCGCTGGTTACGATGATTTTTTTTACACTTAAAAATAGCCTCTTGACAGCACATCATCTTCGTCTAGTTCATCTTTACCAATCATCCCTTCAATCTCCCTTAAAAATCTCATAAAAACTTCCGGTGCAAAGGGGTTGTCATCGAGATGGTTGACAAAATAATTTTTATTTTTCTTTCTTCCCTCTACCGTACTAAAAGCACTTCTTATATTAGATGATAAGCGTTTTGCTTTTCTCAAAATTAGTATCTCATCAATAGCTGTGAGTGATGAGCTAATCGGCGACATATCAAGCCACTCACATAGCAAGAAATACTTGGCTCCTGGTACACTCAATTTTACATCCAGGGCAGTTGCTGCGCCCTCTTGAAACATGGTTTTATCAAGATTTGTTTTACACTCAGCCGCAACATAAGCAATATTTGCCTCGCGGGATGTAGTCTCCTTAAAATCTTGGTTATGAGAGGCTTTTAGAAATATTTTTCTACTAATCGCAAAATCTTGATCCTTGGCTCGAATACTCATCCCACCGCCTTTTGGACTGAGTTTTAAACTTGACTCAAATCGTAGGGATGAAAAACACTGTGTTGGGCCAAAGGATAATTCTTTGTCCTTTAATGAATCTGCAAAGACGGTTGTAACTAAGATAGGTATAAATTCTTCAATAATTGAGTTGTCAAGTTTTAATTGCCCTTTTTGACGGTACAAAAAATCATTGTCACTGTCAAAAATTAGTTCAACGTCAATGTATCGCTTATAGGAGGTTAGATGGGATACCATCTCTGGAACAACTTTCAGATCATCCCCCCTGATGTTTTTAAGCGTTTCCAACCATTTTTTATAGTATTCGATTGCTTGATTAACACGCCGTTTATCTGTAGGAGGTAATTTCACGTTATCAAGTAATGCTGCTAGTTTGTCCCCATGTGGTTGAGCTAAATTAAACATAATTTTCTTCTTTTTGGTTGAGTATTTCAATGGTTTTCCGTGAACGCTGCAGATCGAAATAAGGTGAGGGCTGTACTGTGGCAACCTTATCGATAGCATCCTTGATTTCATCTTTTACTTGTTCATTCGCTACGGAATAAGCAGATATTAAAGCTTCTATAGAAAGAATTCTGGCTTGATGTATTGCAAAATAATACTGTAAGTCTTCTCTTTTTGTAAAGTGTAGTATATCTTCTTTTATAATTTTTCCATAACGATTTACAAAACTTCTTTCTTGACGGATATCTAAGCTAATTCCCAATACTTGACGAGCAACTTCGGCAACTAACTCCCCGTTTAAAAAAGGCGTTCCTCTAATATTTGATTCTTTACCTACTACAAATATTATTCTACTGTTAGGGCTGCATATTCTTAACAATTCTTGCAAAGTATAAGCGATGTCTAAGCAATATTGAATGACAGTTAGAAATCTATTACTTCTATGCTTGCGATTAGAACCAAACTCTGATTTGGCTACCTCTAAAATTTTCCAGTTTAGTGCTTCAGTGGAACCACGATACTGCTGATGATAGTTGAATACATTGATATAAGGGGGGGAGGTAATCACAAGATTGACGCTGGAGTTTTGTAAGGGAACGTGTCTTGCATCGGCATTGTAGGCATTTATAGGTTTTTTACTATAGGGTAGTTTAAGGACAAAAGTAGCGATATTTTCCGCAAGTGTAAAAACTCTTGATTTGGTAAGTTTTTTGTTTTTTAAGTCTAGCAATATCACTAATGCTTCATGTAGAATATTAAGGAATATTTCTTCCTCATCAACGGCTACGTCTACAATTTTATCTATTAACTCATTGGGTGTAAGTTCTTTTTGTATTGTTTGGAAGAGTGGCATTCTCTCCCATATCTCTGTTTTTAGTTGAGCAAGAAAACAATTGATACATTTTTCACGCTTTCTTGGTGAAAGAGTGATGAATTTATAAGTGTTAGCTAGGATTAAAGCGGCTGGATTTATTTCTGTTCCGCAGGCTGCCAATCCGAATCTTCCTGCCTCATATAAAACTGTTCCACTACCTAAAAATGGATCAAAAATCACACTATTTTTATTGGCATATTTAGCAATCAAAGTTTCGATGAACTGGGGTGAAAATTGCCCTTTCCAAGGAAGTGGATTAGTACGTTGTTTATCTTCAATGTCTAATAGTTCTTGAGGAATTTCTTGTCTATTGATCGGAGTTTCACTAAAAATACTAGAGACAACCATAATTCGGATTTTTACTACGGGGCGTGAATTTATGAATGGAAAGCGGGAACTTGTTTTGTAGATGGCAGGTAAAAATCAGAGATTGTTGGTGAAACCAGCCCCCTACCAATGGCGAATGAAAATTAATTATAATTTTTCGGTGGGTGGGGGCGGGTTTTAAGATTGTGGGTAAAAATCCGAGATTGTGCCTCAAACCTGCCTACAAATCAACAAGAAAAATCGATTATAATTGCTCTTTGAATTCATCCATTTTAGCCTTGATAGCCTGCATATCTTGCCACATATACCATTTCGGAGTTTCCGGTTCTCTGGAGGGATTTCGCAGCAAGTACGACGGGTGAAAAATCGGCATACACAAACGATTTTCCCATTCAATCCATTGACCTCTGATTTTACTAATGGGCCGCTTGTCACTTAACAAACCTTTGAGGGCTGTTGCACCAGTTAATAAAATAATTTTGGGGTCTAAGATGCGGATTTGTTCGAGCAAGTAAGGTTTGCAAGCTTCGATTTCTTTTGCTGTCGGAGGGCGGTTGTTGGGAGGGCGACATTTGATGACGTTGGCAATGAATACGTCGGTTTCTGCACTCAATCCCACGGATTCTAAAATCTTATCTAACAGTTTGCCCGATCGCCCGACGAAGGGCAATCCGGTTTCGTCTTCGTTTTGTCCGGGCGCTTCTCCCACAATCAAAATTGAGGCTTGAGGATTGCCGCGCCCGATGACAGCGTGAGTGCGCGTATTGCCTAATTCGCAGCGGTGACAGCGGTTGCAGTGCTCGCCGATTTGTTCCATATTTTGATAAGTGCCCGGAGGAATGGGAATTTTGGCATTTGCTGGTATTGAGTCTGTTTGGAAAGTGGCACTTTGATTGTTGTCAAAAAGGCTGAGTTGCAAGTCGCTGGACATACTTTTTACAATTAGGGAGTTTTTTTTGAGCCTAGAGTTTATAGTTTAGATCGGGTTGTGTGATTTGAGATTGGCTAAAAGCTTGTGTGCGATGCTGTCGATTCCCTACGGGATAGCTACGCTCGCGCGTACAATCTCCAATTAACACTGGCACAATCTCCAATTGTTTGGTTGAGCTCGTACAGGCAAAAATATGTTCTCTAACCCGTTTTTTGACGATCGCGCCGATGCAGGCGAAAAACTGGCCGAGGCAGTTGTGGACGAGTTCGGCAAGTTGAGTTTAATGACACAGAAGGCGGTGCAACCGATTGTTTACGCCTTGCCGCGCGGGGGTTTGCCCGTTGCGGTGCCGATTGCGCGTCGCTTGGGCTGTCCTTTGGATGTGGTTGTTGCGAAGAAAATTACTCGCCCAGATAATTTAGAATTGGCGATCGGGGCTGCAACTGCTGACGGTCATGTCCTCTGGGAAAAGCAAAAGCAGCACAATTTACGCTTGCAAAAATCAGCACTGCCCGTGGCTCAAAATAATGCTCAATCTCTGCTGGCGGATTTATCTCCGGGACGCCCAAATATCAGCGCGGCTGGGGCTTTGGCGATTTTGGTAGATGACGGCATTGCTACGGGGATGACGATGGCTGTGGCGGCTAAGGCTTTGGAGTCGCAGCAACCGATGGCTTTGTGGATTTGCGCGCCTGTCGCCCCGGCAGATTTGATGGGATTTTTGGCCAAAATGGCCGATAAGTTGATCGTTCTGGAGACTCCTCACCCTTTTTACAGTGTCAGTCGCTTTTATGGGCAATTTCCGCAGGTTGAGACGGCGGAGGCTTTAAGGTGTTTGCAGCAACAAACTGAATGGCGATCGTAGGTTAAGCTAGAAGGCTAAATCTAAAAGCTCGATCGCTAACACATGAGACCTTGGCAATATTGGTTGGACACTTTGATTCTGTCTACTCAGCACAATCCGCCTCGCTTTGTTGAGTTGGTGATGTTGACTTTGGCGATGATGTTGCTGGGGCTGTGGAGTGTAACATTGCAGTGGCAGTATTTAACGTTGTCTTTGAGTTATATAATTGGTTCGTCTTTTTCAATTTTGGTGCGGGAATCCATCGGCCCACGGCCTCAATTTCAGCTAACTCATCTGACAGCGTTGCTGTTATTAATCATCAGTTTTTATAGTTTTGCTGAACTGATTAGGTAGTTAAAGCCGTTTTGAGTTGTAGAGGCGGGTTTGACAATGTGATTGCGAAGGTGGTCAAGCAATTGCATAACTTATATAGCAATCCTCAGCGGGTTGTGAACTCGATGTTTTTTTGAACTAACCGCGAAGAGGCGAAGGAAGAGAAGATCGAGAGTTCATCAATAATTAGCCATCATCCTATATTCTCATTAGATTGATGTAAAATTATGCGGTTCCCGGCAGGATCGAAGGCATAGATTTCTAGACCGTGAGAAGCTTTGATAATTTCTCCATTTGGCGGATAACCTAAAGCCCAAATTCGGGCGATCGCAGTTTCGAGATTGCTGACTTCCAAACACAAGCTAATGCCTGTTTTTGCTCGATTGGCAAATTCCGATTTGTGGGAATCTTTGGGTTTGAATATGCCTAGTCTTAAGCCTGGGAGTTGAAATTCAGCATAAGTATTGGGAATGTAATGGTTTGGTTCTATGTCGAGAAATTTTGTGTAAAATTTAACGAGAACTTCCTTATCAAGGTCGGCTAAAGTCACGAGGGCGGCGCTGTATTGGAAACTCATATAAATTGGTAAGGGGTAATAGGTAAGGGGGAATTGATAATTATAACTTTCTCTCTATTTAAAATCCTCCAATTCGTCCGATAATTTGGATTTTACCTTGTCGAGATCCTTTGAGAATCACAGCTTCGCCACTTTGCGGTATAATATCAGTAATCGCGGTAATATTTACTTGATGCGTTACCATAATAATCGCGCCTTTTGTGTTGCGGTTGTCAACAATTAATTTGCGAATTGTCGCTGTTTGTTGGGCTTCTTTGCTGTTGTCGCTAAAGAACGAGTTCAGCGCTGGGAACGGTTCGACTTTGCCTAAATTTATCAGTTTTGCTGTTTCCAAACACCTACACCACTGACTCGATAAAACTCTGGCAACTTTGATGTTGCGATTGCGAAATTCGGCTCCAATTTGCTTGGCTTGGGTTCTCCCTTGTGCTGATAAATTGCGCTGGGTGGAACAGTCGCCCAACTTAAAGTTAGCAGGATCTCCCGTACCTGGGGCGATCGCGTGTCGCATTGCTACCACCAACCCCGTCTCATCCCGCTGCAACAATTGCCACCCTGCTTGAGTTTGCGCGTTGGTTGCTGCGTGAGAACTTGCAGTTGCAATCATTAAGCCGATCGACAATACTAAAGCTAGCAATCCGAAAAACCATTTCCAGTTAAGGTAAATCCGCGCAGCCATTGGTGCAGAAGTTAGAAATTAACTTATCATATTATAATACAACAAATATTGCTCTATGGAACTCACCAATTTTATTGCTCTGTCTGTCATTATTGCCCTCGTGCTGGGGATTGGGTTTGGAACAATGACTTGGGCTTACTTCGGCAAGGGCAGCATTTCTGTACTCTTTAAAGAACCAATTTTAACTTACCCAGAATTTCCCGATACCGACAGCGGCAGTAAAGCTTCCGTTTATTTTCAACAAGGAATTGAGGCTTATCAGTCAGGAAAGTACCGCAAAGCAAAAGATAAGTTTACCAGCGCTTTAGAACAAGTTTCAACTTTGGCAGAAGCTTACCACAATCGTGCCTTGGCTTTTGCAAATTTGCGATCGGATGACGAGGCTGTTGCAGATTTGATCCGTGCCAGCGAATTATACCAACAGCAGGAGGCTGGATTTGCGATCGACACGATCAAACAAAATCTTGCAGCCTTGAAGCAGCGCAAGTTAGAACGAGAAAAACAAAAAGCAGTAGGGACATGAATTATTAGGTTTTGCCCATGAAACTAAACCAAAACCTAGAGTTTTGGCCTTAAAAACCCGGTTTCTTTAATCCTTTCGGCAAAGAAACCGGGTGAGTTTATTACATAATTTATATTAAAGTTGAACATCAAGATTTAACGTTGTCCCAAACAGCTAAACTTTTCTGGCATCTTCTATTTGGTCGATTTTAGCAATCAGCATTTCTTGGCTAGATGCCACAACTCGATAATTAGTAATGGGATCGTAAGCTTCCCACTCTTGAGTCACTTCGCTGTCTTGCCAAAAAAACCATTCCCGGTAAATTTCGCCGTCATCAATGTCGCCGCACAAGGGAAGCCAATCATCTCCTCCCAAGCTCTCAAAATCTCCTCCTACTAAGTCAATCCAAGCTGCAAAGATACAAGAGTCAATAGCATTATTATTAACAGTGACTGCGTTAGAGTGAAGAGAAGTTTCGGGAAAACAAAGTGTGGATTTCATAAGCTGTACCTGAATGTTATGTTATTAATTTATAAAAAAATCCTCTACGGCAGTGACAGCAGAATGCCACTATCCTAACCTCCACAGTTCCCACCTCGAAAAACCTTGACACCCAAAGCGCTCAAATGCCTCTGCTGTATGACTTGAGACCGCTTTGAGTCAAGTGGCTACAGAGGCTAAATTGAGCCACTTTGCCAACTGGCATAGAAGAAAGCCCGATCGACCAAATATTGCTGTCGAAGGATCTCGCGCATTAAGGAGCGAAGACAGCCGGACTGTCAATTGTATACTGGGTAAATTGGCGAGTTTCAGTACAGTTTTTGTGGTAAAATTAGCAGTAACCAGACTTTCGTACCGACAGCCTGGTTTAGTCAAAAGCTTTCCAACGAGCTTTCCAATCGTAGTGCGATCGCCCGTTGTGATTTATTGTTAATTTTGCCAAGTCCCGATCGACTGTTAGTGGGAAAAAATTATGGAAGCAACCAACCAAGAAGGAATTATCAATCTGACAATCCACTATACCAACGGCAAACAGCAACACTTCCAGTTCATTGCGCCAGAGGGAACAGTAGGAGAGCAAGCAACTTTAGGCACTCGCCTGCACAAAATGTTGACTGCAGACCCGATAATTCTCGAATTGGCAGATAAACTGGTAGTTATCCCAGTTCACAACATACAAAGTATTGAAATATCGCCGATTCCTCCCAAATTGCCAGAGGGTGTCCTTTACCCAATGCGAGAAATCAAGAAATAGCTAAGCTGTTCTGCATCTAAATTTAACTGAAGAAGCGGGGTAAACACCTATGTCATACAGAGTTTGAAGAAACATAAGTGTACCAATTAAAGGAAAAAAAAGTTATTATAGATAAGGAGGACAATCCCAAAAAATTTTGCTGGTCGTGCAACCAGTTCTGAAAAAAAATGCAATAGTAGACAAACTCCCAACCCTTATATCATCGCTCATTCTCAATCTAAAATTTACAATCTAAAATTTAAAATAGTATGACGTTATATCTCACATGAGTGAGGGGAATAATTGCAGGTTTTACAGACTTAAACTTACCAGAAAAAATGCTAGAGCTCCACTGTCACACTACTTATTCCGACGGCACTCTCACCCCTGCCGAACTCGTAGCCGCCGCCGCTTCATCGGGGGTTCGCGCCTTGGCTGTCACCGATCACGATACGATGTCGGGTTGGGATGAAGCCTTCGCAGCCGCTGCTTTGCACGGTATCGAAATAGTCCCCGGGCTCGAACTCAGTACAGTTCACAACGGCCGATCGCTGCACATTTTAGGTTTTTATCCCGATGCAAATAAGTTGCGCGTTCCTTTGAATGATCGCCTGGAAGGAAGGTTTCGCCGATCGCAGGAAATGGTCGAAAAATTAGCAGCAATGGGATACGCGATCGAACTGCCAAAAACATCCCCAGGAATGGCACCGGGAAGGCCTCACATTGCCTCTGCACTTGTAAAAGCCGGTCACGCGAAATCATCGCGGGAAGCATTCGATCGCTGGCTGGGAGATGATGGCCCGGCTTATGTTCATTACGAGAAATTCTCGATCGTCGAAGGGATTGATTTACTGAAAAGTTGTGGCGCAGTACCAGTTTGGGCTCACCCTTATTTATTTCGCGGCGGCGCTGTTGAGGAAGTCTTACAAGAATTAGTAGATGCTGGTTTAATGGGAGTTGAAGTATACCATCCCAGCCACAGTTCTAGCCAAATCCAAAAATTGAAAGATTTGTGCCTTCATTACGGTTTGCTGGCAACTGGGGGCAGCGATTATCACGGCCCCGATCCTGAAAGGAAAGCAGCAGATAGCACCCAATTGAATATGCTGCATTTGCCGTTAGAATTGCTGGAACCGATTAAAGTTGCTGCGGCGAGTTTGAAATAGTTTTTTAGGACGAATTTTGCTGATGTATACAGTTGTCAAAAAAAGGAATCCTTCGCTTTTTGAGTGAGTAATTTGCACTAAGTCAGTCATCAGAAGAAGACCGAGGTCAAGCAGAATATAAATTAATATGAAGTTAAAGGCAATTGCAGGCGAGTTGATTTTACAATGTTACTAAAGCAACTTGCCAAACGGAGCTTATTATGAGTACAGAAGACAGAGCTAAGGCGATCGGCAAAAATTTAGAAGGCAAAGCTCAGGAAATTTTCGGTAATATTACGGGCAACAGAAAAGACCAGGTTGAAGGCAAAGCCAAACAAGCGGAAGCCTCCGCCCGCCACGCAGCAGAAGATGCAAAAAATGCGGTGAAAAATCTGGCAGATCAAGCCAAAAGGTCGATCGACAAATTGTAGAAACCGCGCTATACCAAATCCTGGCTAATAGAATTCGCTTCATATCAAATCCTTTGCTATCAATAGGGTTTGATATGATTTATTTTTTGAATGTGCAGAAACTGGGTGACTCCTGCGATATCCCTTCAAAAGCGCAAGGGAGAAGTCCCTATTGTAAACCCCCCACCCAACTCAACCCTAAAATTCATTACAATGAATCAATGGAAAATATCTAATTGAAAAGAGATGGCTCAAAATAATTTACTGTCTCGCATCTCAATCGACTCTGGCGTTGCTGATTTATGGTATGAAAGGCTAAATAGGCCTGTCATGGAAACCAGTATCCACAAAGCTTGGGGATTTTCAACTTATTTTTTTCATACCCTGATTAAGCAACGCCTCGATTGCTACTCAAACCCCGATTTCAAGATTTGAGCTAACGCCTCCTTAGTCGCGATCGGGTTGAGTGCAGCGCTGTTGATAAATTTGAGCTGCTTTATCTGTAGGATTGCGGCGCAGGCACTCAGCAAATAATCGCTCAGCATCTCTAAGCTTTTGCAAATGATAGAGTACCAAAGCTTCTTCAAATAGCGTTCTCGTGGCTAACTTGCCCTCATAAGTCTCAGGCGAATCGGCATCGAAAACTTCAAACATCGATACCGCTTTTGATTTTCCCTTAACTTTTACGCGATCGATAAGGCGGATAGCATACTGGTTAGAATCTGGCAAAGACTGGAAAGTGTGGTGACTAATTAACAGCGAAATCCCATATTGTTTGGTCAAGCTTTCTATCCGCGAGGCTAAATTCACTGCATCGCTAATCACCGTGCTATCCATCCGGTTTTTTCCCCCAACCGTACCGAGTATTAAAGAACCTGTATTGATGCCAATGCCAATCTTAATCGGCACGTATCCAGAAACGATGCGATGTTGATTATATTCAGCAAGACGACGCAGCATATCAATTCCTGCTTTCACTGCATTATCTGCCTCACCACTAAATAGAGCCATAATTGCATCGCCAATATATTTATCAATAAACCCTTGGTTTGCAGTAATGGCTGGCTCCAGACGCGACAAATAGGCATTAATAAATTGGAAATTGTCTTGAGGGCTCATACTTTCCGATAAAGTTGTGAAGTCACGAATATCGGAAAAGAGTACCGACATTTCCTGTTGAACTTGATCCCCTAATTTAACATCAATAATGCTCTCTCTATTCAAAATTTGGAGGAACTGGGAGGGTACAAACCGCTCAAAAGCCTGGTTAAGTTCGGTGAGATTATTGTAGAAGCGGGCATTTTCAATAGAAATTGCTGCCTGAGAGGAAAGCAGATTTAAGAGTTCTAAACGCTCTGGAGTAAAAGCCTCTATGGTTAGATTATTTTCTAAATAGATAATTCCTGCTAGCTTACCTTGATGTTGGAGAGGGAAGCACAAAATTGATTTAGGCTGATGTAATTTGATATAGGGGGAATGAGCAAATTTAGGGTCATTAGCAGCATCGCTCAAGACGACGCTTTCCCGCGTGCGAGCTACATAGTTAACAATTATATGAGAAATTAAAAGTTGATCCCCAGGTTCCCCGACAGACTTGATAGGGATTGACTGCAACACAGTCACAGCCTCTTCATCCACAGAACCCTCAGCTTCAATTAGCAATTTCCCCTTAGTTTCCAGAATTAGAAAGCCCTTTTGCGCTCCGGCATTCTCAATAATAATCCGCATCAATTTTGCCAGTAATTTATCTAGGACAATTTCTTCCGATAGGGTTTGCGAAGCTTTCATAACTGTGGTCAAATCCATCTCAAAAGAATTGCTCCTGCCAGTTGTGGTAGGCGGCGTAGATAGCTTTGTGCTAAGTGTTCCCCGGTTCGAGGGCGTTCTTTGTAATAACTGAGGATAGCGCTTATCTAAATCGTTCATCTTAGCTGTTGCGCCCCAGCGTTGGTAGCCATAGTGGGCTTCAATCATGTAGAGTTTAGCAATCTTTTCTTTGCCTTTACCTAACCAGAACTTGGCTGCTAGTTCCGACGCTAGCGCTTCATTCTGCAAAAATTTATTTTCTCGGGCTGACTCGATCGCTTGGTCATACAAATCCTGCGCTTCCAGAGTATTTCCTGTAATTCGCGCCAACTCAGCTTCGATGAGCAGACGTTGATGAAGGTAGGTGCTCGGACAATGTTTACTCCAGAGTTGGAATTTCTCAAGATTTGATTTAATCTTCTCCAGGTACAGTGCTTGTTTTTCAGCATCAGCCGAGTCATACCCCACTGATAAAGCTAGACATTGATGAAAATGGAAAGCTGGATTAATAAAAATTCCCGTCGCGCCTATCAAATATTTTTCGGCAGCGTTAGCATAGTCGATCGCCTTCTCATAATCTGAATACCAGTTGGCTAAAGACAATTTACAGGCTAATTCTATAAATACCGTGAATAAATCATTTTTTTCAAGGCAAGACTTAATGATTTCCTTGGCATTCGGCCATAAGGATTCATCAAGAACACTCCAATCCTCAACGGGTTCAATCAAATTATAAATGGTTGCTTTAACCGCATAATAATATTGCACCATGTTGGGGTCAACTTTTTTTAAGCCCGGTATAATCTTATCAATTTTTTCTGATAATTCTTTTAACGAATCAGTCCCCCAAAAACACATAAACAAAAAGTTGATTGCACAATATCCTGCCCATTGATAGGCACCGTTTTCCACCCCGCTATAATAACCTCTCATTAAATGCTCTTTGGAGCGATCAAGATGTTCAGTATAATGGGAAACAAATCCTCCCCACATATTCAAAATTAATGCTTCATAACGCTTCATTTGATACTTTTCATCGTTCAATTTTAAGGCTAAATTTCCAAATTTATAGGCGGTTTCAAAATCTTGCGCTACAAAGGCAAGGGTTAACGAATAATAGATATACCCAACTGAAGAGTGAGGACTGTTCCCATAGGCGAGGGATAGCTCAATCATTTCTATGCCTAGGATGAACAGCAATCTCGACCCTAAAAAGTAAGAGGGAGGGACACATTCTCTGAGGAGTACCATAGCAGCAAGTTTTTCAGGGTCTTGCATTTCAGGAAGGTCTATAAAATCTTCAAGTTTCCTGGCAGCGATCGTCTCATTAGCCTGATTCACTGCTGCCATCAGTTCATCTTCTTCAGGAAACGCTTTCAACTTGATTCCCAATAGATCGAGGGTCTCTACTCCCAGATTTAAAGAGGATTCCAAATCATTTTTCATTCGATATAACGTCACTTTATATTCGTTAACTTTACATCGATCCAACAAACTATTGATATGCTCAAGGGTTTCATCAAAAGTTAATAAAGCCTCGTCCCATCTAGCCGTTAAATATTCTATTTCACCTTTTTCAAGGTGATATGAAAATGTCCGTTGATAGTCCTCCTCCCAGCTATTAGGCGGGGAAAGTTTTATCGCGTTTTTTATATAGATTAATGCGGGTTCATAAGCTGAAGAGAATTTAGCTTTTCTTCCAGCGATTAGATTCAAGTTGGCTAATTGTTCTCTTTGCCCTTTATCAACGAGCAATGATTCTCCTTGGTTTAGGTGATTGACTACATCAAAAATCCGTTCTTCTAAATCATGATCTTCAAAACTTTTTAACAGAAGGCGACCAATTTTCAAGTGAATTTCTTGTTTATTTTTTTCGTCAATCAGCGAGTAAGCTGCTTGCTGTACCCGGTCATGCAGGAATTTATAATCTTCAATTAACAGTTCTTCATCTAACTCGGATGTGGGCAATATTAACCCGGACTGAACTGCTGCTGTTAGGTCTTTATAAACTTCCGATGTTGATTTTTCACTGATGATAGAAAGGGTGCTTAAGTCGAAATCAGCACCTACACAAGCTGCTAAGCGTAAAACTTGCTGTGTAACTGGAGGCAGTTTCTTCACCTTACCAATCATCAACTCCACCACATTGTCAGTAATGCCCTGAGCTTCAATGTTTGAAATATCCCACTGCCAGCCGTGACGTTCAAAATCAAAAGTTATCAGGTTTTCGGTATGTAGGGTTTTGAGAAACTCATAAACAAAGAAAGGATTGCCTCCAGTTTTATGCACTACCAACTCGGCTAAGGGTTTTACTGAAGAGGCATCACTGTGCAAAGTATCGGCAATTAACTGGCTAATATGCTTGCTATCTAAGGGAGCTAAGGTAATAAAGTTGATAGTTGCCCCAACATTCCGTAGCCCATCAAGAGTCATCATCAACGGATGAGTGGGGTTGACTTCGTTATCCCGATACGCCCCAATCAGAAACAGGTATTGCGTATCCGCATCCGTCATCATCAGTTCGATTAAATTGAGCGTTGCCGAGTCTGCCCACTGCAAATCGTCTAGAAAAATGACTAAAGGATGCTCTTTTGCACAAAAAGCCCGAATAAAGTTTTGGAAAACCAAATTAAAGCGATTCTGGGACTCAGCAGGGCTTAATTCCGGCACGGGTGGTTGCTTGCCTATAATCAGTTCCACTTCCGGAATCACTTCAATAATCACTTGTCCATTGGAACCCAAAGCAGCCAGGAGTTTTTCTCGCCAAAGGTTTAGTTGTGCTTCGCTTTCAGTTAACAGTTGGCGCATCAATCCCTGAAAGGCGCTGACGAAAGCTGAGTAGGGAATATTGCGCTGAAACTGGTCAAATTTTCCGGAGATGAAATAGCCGCGCTTTTGAGTGATGGGTTTATGAATTTCGGCAACCAACACTGATTTACCAATTCCGGAATAACCCGCCACTAGCATCATTTCAGTTGTGCCTTCACTCACTCGGTCAAATGCTGTTAGCAAAGTTTCAACTTCTGAGTCTCGTCCATAAAGCTTTTGGGGAATTTGAAACTTGTCAGAAATATCCTTAGAACCGAGAGGGAAATTTGCTATAGTCCCATTCGCTTGTAACTGAAAGAGACATTCTTCTAAATCAGCTTTGAGTCCCCAGGCACTTTGATATCGTTCCTCTGCCATTTTCGCCATCAGCTTCATGACAATATCGGAAAGGGCTTGAGGACAAGGTTCTTTCCCTCTCTCCCCCTCTCCTCCTCCTAAAAGATGAGGGGGTATTGGCTGTTTGGCGATATGACAATGCACCAGTTCCAACGCATCGGTACTTTCAAAAGGTAACTGTCCCGTCAGTAGTTCGTAGAAGGTAAATCCGAGAGAATAAAAGTCAGTGCGGTAATCTAAAGAACGATTCATTCGTCCCGTTTGCTCCGGTGAAATATAGGCTAAAGTGCCTTCTAAAACATTGGGATTTTTCAGCGTAGGATTTTCGCGGGTTAATTGAGTGGAGATCCCAAAGTCGATGATTTTGATAATTTCTGTTTCTGGGTTAAAAACGATATTGGCAGGATTAATATCTTTATGAATAATATTGGCAGTGTGAATCTCGCCCAATATATCTGCTGTTTTTATGGCCAACTTGAGGAATTTCTCTAGAGATAAAAGAGGCCCTACATTTACAGAACCCTTGAATAATTGCTTTAAGGATGATGCGCCAAAATCCTCTAAGATAATCACCAAACTTCTTTGATACGGTTCTAAGGCATAAGTTTTAACCACACCATCTATGTTCAGATTGCGGGTGATTTCATATTCTTGCTTATATCGGGTTAGCTCAGAGGGGGTGGGATAGTCTTGTTTCAAAACTTTGAGAATTACTCTTTTGTTGTCTTGTTCTCGAATCCCTCGATAGACATCCGAATTGACACTTTCATAGATTTGAGCTAAAACTTGAATTCCAGGGACTTTAATCATGTTTGGTTCCTTCACTTAGGCGGTCATGAATCTCACGGGCGATGGTCAAGGACTGCTGATGGTACTCAATCGCCTTGGCATAGTTGCTCAGGGAAGCGTAAACATTTTGCAGATTACCCAATGCTGCCCCCTCACCTTAACTGTCTTTAATATGTCGGTAGAAAATAAACGTTTGTTAACAAGACTCAAGGCTTCTTGAAATTGACTTGTCTGACCCTACTGAATTCCTCGCTCGAACAACTTACTATAGCAGCCAAAAGGCTAGTATTTTTTCTAATATTCCTCTAAGGATAGCCGAGACGCTTGCGGATAGTATTGAGACTGACTCCTTCATTAACCAGTTCGATCGCGTGTGGGTGTCTCAGTTCCTGGATGGTACAGCTTAAGTAGGTAGGCGGTGTAAAACCTAACTATGTAAACGATGGTAAAGTATCCTTAGCCCTAAGCGTGGCTGACTGAGCAATGTTTACATACAGTTACATGGTTCAGTTTAAGCCCGCCTACTTACTTAGTATCATGAGTTTAACACTCCTCATAGCGAGGAATTTCCCTAGGATACAGCGAATTAATTCCCTGTCGGAATTTCGGCTAAATGCGCTATTTCACCTACATTAATCCCCGTTAATCGGCTCTTAAAAATCGGGTTCCGCAGCCAAAAGCTCGATCGACAAATCCATCTGTTCCTTCCCCCGCGCCAAAAATTTTTCGCACTCCTGCCAACACTCTACAGCCACCCCAAACTGCTCGAAAACCTCCTCTAGAGGCAGCTCTCCCGATTCCACCCGATCGATAATCGCTTCAATTCGATCGACCGTTTCCTCATAATTCCAGTCAGACTGGCGCAACTGCGAATCAATCATAACTTTTCTGCCGCATCCAATACTTCTATAATCTTAACTTTCAGCACGCCCCGACTCAACCTCACAGTCAATTCCTCTCCCAATTCCAAACCGTCAGTTGTGCGGACGATCGTACCGTCACTTTGGATTACCGCCGCATAACCCCTTTGCAAAACCGCAGCCGGATTCAGTGCGGATAACTTTTCTTGCAATACCTCCAGTTTACCAGTTGCTTGCCGCAAAGTTCGGGAGGTCGCAGGCAAACGTTTTAATCGATTTTGTAACTGTTGTAAATGCTCTTCTTCAGTCTCAAATCTTGCCCGCACAGCGTTTGCTAAATTGACCATTCGCTGCTTGTGTTCAAAGTAAATATCTGCTAAAATTGGTACAGCTTGAGCGGCCGCCGCAGTGGGAGTGTGGGCTCGTTTATCTGCTACTAAATCGGCGAGAGATTCGTCTCTTTCGTGCCCGATACCAGTGATAATTGGAATCGCACAATTGGCGATCGCCCTGACAACTCTCTCATCATTAAAACAAGCCAAATCTTCCGCAGAACCGCCGCCCCGCCCTAGAATGATCACATCAGCCCTACCGTCCAATTCTACGCGGGTGATCGCCCTAGCAATGGCAGCAGCAGCCAATTCTCCCTGCACTCCTGTCGGCGACAGCAACACCCGCAAACCCGGATATCTTTGGGCTAGAGTCCGCTGAATGTCTCCCCAAGCAGCGCCAGTATCGGATGTCACCACGGCCACAATTTGCGGGTGTGTGGGAATCGGGCGCTTTCTGGCGGGATCGAAGAAACCCTCAGCATCCAAGCGCGATCGCAATTGCTGCAACCGCAAAGCCTGCAATCCTGCCCCAGCCGGTAGCGATTGCACAACAGTCAACTGGTACTCGCCGCGATTTTTGTAAACCCGGATGCTTCCCAAAACCAGCAACTGTTCCCCTTTTTCCGGGATTTGCACCAATTTTTGCCGCTGAGAATTCCACACCACGCAGCGAATAGCAGCGCTTTTGTCGGTGTCGCACAGAGTGAAAAAGCAGCCGCTGGGGTGGTGCGAAACGTTCGACACCTCGCCTGTCAGCCAAACTGATTGCAGGTTGCGATCGCCCTCCAACAAGTCTTGCAGGTAAGATGTTAGTCCGGCAACAGATAAAGCTGTATCGGGAAGAATTGAAGTCATCCAATTTTAGATTTTAGATTTTAGATTTTAGATTTAGGCTACTATCAATACTTCGGACAGTGTGCGATTGCCAAGCGTAAAATAAGGGTGTCAGGACGATTGCAGCATCGACTTCCTAACGAAAAATCAAGGGTTTCCGACTAGGATCTCAAAATAGTCCGGACTATTGTAGTATATCTAAGGTAATTTATTTGTAGGCTGAGCCGGCGATCGTAAATTTAACTGCAAACAAACTAATGATATCAGATACAATGACTTCGATGAATGTGCTGCGCCAAGAGGCTGCGGCGATCGGCATTACTGAGGAAGAAGCTAGAAAATATGGCGACCTCCGACATAAAAGAACTTGGTCTTTGGCGATCGAACATCACCTCTCTATGCAAGATTTTGCCGATCGCATAGAACAATCCTTCACAACTTCCGAACCCGATTCCTCCAGCGCACTCAACCACTCTCCGACTGAAGAGTCGAAAGACTATGGTATTCAGCTAACGGCGAACCTAGGCGAATCTAGAGTAACCAGGGAGAATCCAACAGCATCTCTTGCTTCGCCACAACAGCAAGCAGTAGCAATCGGGCGATCGCACGGTAATTCCGACCACAGCAGCAACCAAAACCGAGGTTTTAAACAAGTAGTTCAAAATCATATTAAAGCATTAACAATTGCATCCGCCTCCCGCATAAATCTGCCCCCTTCACAACTGGGCAATTGGGTTTGTCCTGAGTGTGGGCACGATGGCGAATTGGATTGTTACCTTTGCGCCGGAGAAGGCACTGTAGGGGACATTGCAGCTATTGGCTGGACGCTAGCTTATATGGAAATGTTGGGCTGTTCTGCTCGCGAAATTGAACCGTTGAGAAAAATTTCGCCTTCATCGAATATTCTGGAATTGAATTTAAAAGTTTGTATTGCTATCAAACAAAGTAGCGAAGTTTTAGCCAGGACGGAGAAATGGGTAATTAGTCATTAGTCATTAGTTATTAGTCATTAGTTATTAACTCTTAGTTACCTGAAAGCTCAACCAAATTAAGTATTGATTCTAGCTTTTTCAAAGCAACTTCCAAATCGTCATTAACAACTTGGAAATCAAATTCGCCCGCAGCTTCAATCTCCTCTTTAGCCCGCAGCAAGCGACGGGCGATCGCACTTTCGGAATCTTGACCCCGACTCCGCAGCCGCCGCTCCAATTCTTCCCAAGAAGGAGGTAAAATAAAAATTCGCAGCGCCTCTGGAAAATTATTCCTAATTTGCCTAGCCCCTTCCAACTCAATTTCGAGGATTACCCATTTTCCCTCACCAATTCCTTGCTTGAGACCAAAATAAGGAGTACCGTAAAAATTACCGGCAAACTCAGCCCATTCTGCCAACTCTCCAGCCTCAACCATTGTTTCAAAGCGGCTGCAGCTGACAAAATAGTAATGCTTTCCCTCAATTTCTCCCTCACGGGGCGATCGAGTTGTCACCGATACCGAAAGATACAATTTGGGATGGCGATTGAGGAGCGATCGTACTAGGGTGCCTTTCCCCACACCGCTAGGCCCCGTCAGAACAATTAATTTACCAGATTTCATTTTTAGAAAAGAAACGTGTAACAATTTAAGTTTCCGCTTACTTTAGACTGTAAACGCTCAAATTGCAACTGAAAAACCTCAATCATCCCGACCTTGAGCGTCTTTGCTGATCACAAAACGATTAGCAACCGTTTCCGGCTGAATCGCCGAGAGGATGACGTGACTCGAATCTGTAATAATTACCGCTCTCGTGCGGCGGCCGTAAGTTGCGTCAACCAGTTGTCCCCGCTCCCGCGCATCAGTAATAATCCGCTTAATTGGCGCTGACTCGGGACTGACAATGGCAATCACTCGATTAGCAGACACAATGTTACCAAAACCGATATTAATTAATTGAATATCCATGAAAATCTTAATCTGTAGGTGAACGATTGACTATTAATCCTTACTTTTTATCATATAATATACAAAAAAAATTTTTGATAATTCTCAAATTAATCCCAAATAAGTTTTTTAGTTTTTACCTAAAAATTTTACCCTTTTGACGCCGAGTACCCCGTTCTTTATCAAAAATTTAAAAAACACTCGTTGTTGCCGCTCTATCTTAAAGATTCGGTAAACTCCTCTATTTTTAGTTGCAAATAAAAGCATTAGCTGTATCGAGAAAACAGCCAGTAAATGTTGCGAAATATAAATTTAGTCTCAGGGAAAGAAAAACTTAAGTATAATCAGTGATCAATGACAGTAAATATTCGCAAAAGCTGGTTTTATCAGCCTTCAACCTAAACTAAAAGCTGCTGGCGATCCTCTTCGAGGGCTTCGCTAACGCACTTTCTGGGCGATTTTCCACCAAAAGATGGGGGATGATGTGCCAAACTACAGATGTTTATTGCATGATGTTCTACAATAAAATGGGTTTGCAGTGATGACTAAATTCCTGATAAAGTTTGAGAACTTTAGTCCTCACCGCAAACATTTTGAATTCAACAGGACTCAGACCCAAAAGTGGTTTTACGCGTGAATTATAGCGGTAATATCATGTCCGAGCGATTAACCATAATATCCCGACCGGGGCGGGTTTTTGAGATTGTCAATTATTGACCGGTATTGTGGGTGAACCCGCCCCTACGAAAATCGCGGTCGATCGACCGGACATGATATAAGGTGCGCCGCAGCGCACCCTACACGTAGAGGATATGCGTAAATCTGGTTCAACAAAAAACAGGGATTAATGCAGATAAATTCACCCGCATTAATCCGCAGTTATTCCACAGTAGATTAAGCTGCAACTAAACCGCTGTGTCTCAACAAAGCTTTAGTGCTCGGTTCGCGTCCCCGGAAAGTTTTAAACACTTCCATCGGGTGCAAACTGCCGCCCAATCCTAACACTGTATCTCGGAAGCGCTTACCTGTAGAGGCGATCGCACTTTCATCTTCCAAACCCGCTTCCTCAAACGCCGCAAAAGCATCAGCGCTGAGCACTTCCGCCCATTTATAACTGTAATACCCCGCCGCATAGCCGCCCGCAAAAATGTGTCCGAAAGCGCACAAAAATGCGTCTTCTTCCAGAGGAGGCAAAACTGTGGTAGTTTTAGCGATACGGTTGCGGACATCTGCCACAGTTTCGCTGCCGCCCGATCGATAGCGGTGGTGCAATTCGATGTCAACGCTGCTAAAATGTACCTGCCTGAGCATGACGGTGCCGCTCATGTAGTGGCGCGCTGCTAGCAGTTTTTGGTAATAGTGTTCCGGCAAAGTTTCCCCGTTTTCGTAATGCTTTGCCATCCCGAACAAAGTAGCGCGGTGGTAACACCAATTTTCCATAAATTGACTGGGCAATTCCACCGCATCCCACTCAACATTATTGATGCCCGAAGCCCCCGGATAGTCTACCGTTGTCAGCATATGCTGCAAACCGTGACCGAATTCGTGAAACAAAGTTTCGACTTCCAAGAAAGTCATTAAACTCGGTTTGCCGTCAACCGGAGGACTTTGGTTGCACACCAAATAAGCCACCGGCAACCGCGTGGTTGTCTTTCCGGCTTCCACAAATTTAGCGCGCACTACGCACTCGTCCATCCAAGCACCGCCGCGCTTTTCTTCGGGGCGACTGTAGGGGTCTAAATAGAAATTGGCGATCGTATTTCCGGCTTCATCATCTATTTGGAAATAGCGCACATCTTTGTGCCACACAGGAGTTTGACCGTCCGCCGCAGTTACTGTCACGCCAAATAGCCGATTTACTAATCCAAATAACCCCTCTAATACCTGTGGCAAAGCAAAATAAGGTCGCAATTCTTCGGCACTAAAAGCAAACTTTTCTTCCCGGCGCCGTTCCGACCAAAAACCAATATCCCAGTGCTTCAAATCTCCAGATTCCGCCGCGCCTTTTTCGGCAGCAAAAGCTTTCAATTCTTCTAAATCTTTGACAGCAGCATCATAACTAGCCTGACGCAATTCTTCTAACAAAGCTTCCACTGCTGTAACGTCGGGAGCCATTTTGCTCGCCAAGCTCAATTCGGCATAACTGCTAAACCCCAGCAAAGCAGCTTTTTCCTGGCGCAAAGCTAAAATGCGATCGGTCAACGGCCAGTTATTCAATTCTCCGCTACTTGCTCTGCCGATAAAAGCTTTGTACAACTTTTCGCGCAAGTCGCGGCGGGTGCTGTGCTGCATGAAAGGGCCGTAACTCGGAAAGTCTAAAGTAATCCGCCAAGGGCCGTTTTCGGCATCGGCATTTTCTTCGCCGGCGCTGCGAGCGGATTGAGCGGCTAAACTCAACAAACTCGGTGGCAAACCGTCAATTTCGTCTTTGTTTGTGAGGGTGATGCTGAATGCTTTGGTAGCGTCGAGGACGTGATTGGAAAATTGGGTAGTAATTTCAGCCAATTCTAATTGAATGGCATTAAAACGCTCTTTTTGCTCGCCTTCTAAACCGACCCCGGAGAGTTGGGCATCTCGGAGAGCGGCTTCGACAATTCGCTTTTGAGCTGACTCTAAGCTGTCCCAATTTTCGCTAGCCCGCAGTGCTTTAAAAGCTTCATAAAGCGGTTTGCTTTGACTGAGCTTGCTCCAAAATTTTACTACTTCCGGCTGCACTGTTTCGTGAGCCGATCGCAGTTCCGGGCTATTTTTCACGCCCATCAAATGTCCGACAATGCTCCAGCTCCAATTTAAACGCTCTCCGAGTCGCTGTAATGGTTCTACTAAGCCGCTCCAAGTCGGCTCTACAGACGATTCTAAGGCAGCTAGCGAGGCTTCTAGTTCGGTCAGCAGTTGGGTGATGGCGGGGACTACGTGTTGTGCTTCGATCGCGTCAAATGGGGGCAATCCTTGACCGATTAGTAACGGGTTATCAGCAATAGTTACGGTTGCAGTCATTTAATTTTCTTGTAACAGGTTGAAGACAGGTGAATTAGAGAGATTAGCTTTTAATCTTTTAACACAGTTGTCGAAAAAGTAGGACTCGATCGGGCGAGAGTCACAGAGTCGGAGAGTGTCGAGGGTGTCCGATAGGAAAAGTATTCCTTCTGACTGATGACTAATGACTGCTGACTAATGACTACTGACGGTTCTCTGGTGTGTGCTGCAACTCCTTGACAACTGAGATTAAGCGCTTGAGGTGAGGTTTGACAACTTCTTGCTGCTCGTGTTCCAAACGGTGGATTTGAGCTTGGACGATCGACAAATCCGGAGTCGATTGGTGCGCGGGAGCTAGCAGTTGGCTTTGCAAATTGGCCATGACTTTCTGGATTTCCAAAAATCTAGTATTTACTACTTCCCAGTCATCTCGGCTGATAGAAGTTTCTGCCAAGCCTTGCGTCGCACTTTGCAGTTGCTCTATAGCCTGTTCTACAGCTTGGAGATGCGCCGATTGGTCAACTGATAAATCTTGCAGTTGTGTGCTCACCTGCTGGCGGACATCGAGCACAGCAGACCCCACGATTTCTTGCAAAGAAGCTACCGACTCTCCTAAACTCAGCAACTGCCGCTGAATATCTATCGACTCCTCAAAGCCCTCAGCCCTAGGCAGTGCAGCCATTTGCTGGCGCAGCGCTGCAATATCTGCAGACAACTGCTTGCGTAATTTAACAATTACCGTCACCGCCGTTTTTTCGACTTTATTGACAGACTTTTGGACTTGGGCCATTTCCGAATTTTGATGCACCCGCACTTGCTGCTCGAACCGATACCGGTTAGCAACATTCAGCGACAAAGCCAAGGTTAGGGGAGCCACCCCGTAAAAAGCTTGACCCGACACTGCCACCGCCAGGGAACCCACACCAGAGGCCGCCAGAGAGGCGTACTCTGCCAGCTCCAGCCAGTGCCTTTGAGGAAAACTTGGTCTCAAGTGGTTTGCAACAGAGGGTTTTGGCTTCCGCACGGCTCTTTGGGTCATAGTATTTGCTCGTTGTTGGTAAGGTTGCGAGATTGGGTGGAGCATCGATTTCTATCCTTTTTTCAGTTATATGTTTTAGATTATTTCTTGGCACTCTTCTATTTTTACCTTTGTGAGTAAGTTAAGGATGACTGCCATATTATTATGTATTTGGGAGCCTGTGGCGATCGCGCCCAATTCCGGCTGTTAAAAGGTTCGCCCCAACGCGCCCTCTATTTTACAGGAGTTAGCGCGATCGGGTTCGGGCGATCGACTTTCGCCGCTGCTGTGGCCAACCGAACAATGCCTAATACTATTTTAGTTTTTAGATTTGAGATTAAAAATTAAAAAAATGCGACCTACTGAGAGCGATCGTCGTTTGGAGCTTGTCGGGAGTTGCCTTGTTGTTCGCGCATTGGTATAATCTACTCTTTCTCGATAGCACCGCTCAAATTTACTGTAAAAATTGACCAATGAACTCAGAAAAACCCGGAATTGGCGATCGGCTAAAGTCTATTTTTAGTATCGCAATCTTTATCATTCTCGTACTAGGAGTAGGCTTTTTAAGCGTTAATTTTATTTTAGCTATTTATGCAAAACTTTCTTAAAATTAGGACTTAGCACGGGGGCCCAGAAACCGGGTTTTTTGCGAGAATATTTTGTCGCAGCCACAGATTCCATGAAAAACCCGGTTTCTTTGGCTTTGATGCGTAAGTCCTGAAAATGACTGATGAGTAACGTTCTTTTTTTTGATTTCCAACTTCGCCGAAGTTGTCGGGAATGTGGAATATTGTGTTTTTTTCAAAATTTATCATAATTTCAACTGTAAAGATTGTGGTCTGGGTCTAGCCAGACAATATAAAAAACATTTTCACTAAAAAAGCCATGCACCCTGCCGTATTCATTAGCAGATATTTGAAACTGGTAGGGAACATTTACTAGCTCGTCTTCATTGGGAATGCCAAAGCCATTAGGTTGAGTAGTATTTTTCCAAACTATACCATGACAGCGCAGACTTTTACTCTGATTATTGATAACTTCTTGAGCATTCAATTGTGACAAATCGCGCAGCCTTCTCAATAGAGATGCTAGATATTTAGCATCTCTACCGCCAATTGAAAACTTATCTTTATCATCCTGATAATACCTGAAAGAAAAACTAACTCCTTCCGGTATTTGTATTTTCACAACCTCTCTCGGTGCTGAAGATGGTTGACTACGAATCTCTGTATCTTGTCTTTTTTTATGCTTCTTCGATGACACGGGTTTTGTAAAATTTTCTCATTGATTCCTTCGTAATAATAGCATGAGAAGGTTCATCTTTTGGCAACTCACCTCTAGCATTAATCCAAGGATCTTCACGGCGCACCATCAATTCTAACTCATAGGCATCCCGAAAGAGGTAATCATCGGACAACTCGTCTAAAAACTCTTGTACTTCTTCGGGAAACTCGGGTTTTTCGACTTTTTTCAGAATTGGCTTCCAGTCAAATTGTTCTTTGTATTCGTAAAATAAAGCCGGGATAGTCGGCCCGTGCACCCAAGCTTCAAAATCTTCATCAAACAGCGGTGTATCCTCAAACGCGAGATACCAGGCTTGGGCGTAGTACAAGAGTTTTTGTAGCTTGTGGTTGCTGAGATAGGAGCCGACATCATTGGCAAACCAGATGTAGTAATCAGCGAGTTGGGAGGCTGTTGTGACTGTAGTTATTGTGGTCATCTAACTCGATTCAATAAGTTTTGTATTCTATGATAGCACAGTCACCACTCTTTATGATTGGGCGGTTGAAACCGCTTCTTGTCAAACAAAGTCTGCCTCCGCAGACTAAGAAAAAAAAGGTTTATTAACAATGGTGCAACATCTCCGTTACAATCCTTTGATATATTGCTTCAATACAGGTGACAAAGTGTAAAGACTTGCTTCTTTTTCTATCAAGCAGCGCCGCGAGAGAGATTGCAATGCGTTTAGCAAATATGATGATGATATTTGTCCGTTTTGTAGCAATTTGGCGACGTTGACTGGCTGGTTTTCTGTCGCAAACAATGACAGGACTTGTTTTTCTAGTTCGGAAGTGCGATCGAACTGCTGCTGTAAAACATCTGGGTGCATCTCAGTTTGGCAAATACATCAAATTGAAAGTTGACCGTTGAGATAAGCACAGCGAAGAGCAAGGATAG
>NZ_JAUBVE010000072.1:0-40005 GCF_036705715.1 Microcoleus sp. AT3-D2
TCGACTTTTTTTGACGCTTTTATTGATTTTAACTATTTTACACTTATTCGGATATTTACAAAACCGGGATGCTCCCGATTTACTATGGTATCCGGTTGAGGGTAAACCTGAAATTTCTCAAGCACCTGATACGATGGTGATATTTGGGAGGCCAAAGGGCGATCGCCCTTCCTACATACAACATCGAGAGGATAATATTGGCCCTCAAGTCGTTTTTGAGATTCGCTCCCATAACGACAGCAACACTAAAATGAATAAAAAACTTTCATTTTACCAGCGTTATGGAGTGGAGGAGTATTACCTTTACGATCCACAAAGAAATGAACTGGAAGGTTGGCAAAGAATTGAGGGAAATTTAGAAGTTATTGAGCCGATGGAGGGATGGATTAGTCCGAGATTAGGTGTGCGATTTGAGTTGGGAGAAGATGGGTTAGAAATTTATCGACCTAATGGACAAAAGTTTCTTTCCTATGCGGAATTAGAAGAAGAGAGATTATTAGATCGTCAGCGCCTACAACAAGAGTCTCAAAGAGCCGAACAAGCCAATCAAAGGGCAGAACAAGCAGACCAAAGAGCAGAACAAGCAGACCAAAAAGCTCAACGTTTAGCAGCTAAACTGCGCGAATTAAACATCGATCCAGATAGCATTTAACCCCGAATAAATGCTCATAAGCCCGGTTTGTTTGAAAAAGCTGGTTTCTGGCGATCGCGGTTATTTGTGGTTTTAACGTAATCCTGTCAGCCCGATCGCCCTTTCCTCTTTTCTACGCAGTCATATAAAAAAAATAGTATTAATCTATACCTACAAATCCCCGATGTAGGATTATATTGAAAAAAATTGAAAAAGTTCCCAAAATCCTGTAAAATTGCTATAAATAACCAAATAATATCGATCGAAAGCACTCACAGGCAAAAAAGATCGCATATAAAAAAGAAAAGTATCAACTAGAAAGAAAATAAAGAGGTGAAACCCCTTGCAAAAATTAGCCAGCATAGAAAAGCCGATCGACTCAGGGGAAAAATCCATAGCAGTCAATACCCAAAAGGCTCAAACATTGTACGAACGCGGCAACGCCCTAGAAGCAATGGGACGATTCCAAGCTGCGATCGAATCATGGGAAGAAGCGATCGAACTTGAACCAAAATTTTATGAAGCCTGGTACAACCAAGGCGTAGCCCTCAAAAAATTGGGCCAGCTAGAAGAAGCGATCGCAGCCTACAACCAATCCCTAAAAATCAAACCCAACAATCCCGAAGCGTGGTATAATCGCGCCAACGCTTTGCGGAAGCTCAACAGACTCTCAGAAGCGATCGCATCCTACGAAAAGGCGATCGAACTCAACCCCAGCTACCCCGAAGCCTGGACGAACCGCGGCAACACCCTCGTCAGCTTAGAGAAATTATCAGAAGCGATAGACTCCTACGAGAAAGCTATAGCCATCAAACCAGACTACTGCGAAGCTTGGTACAACAAAGCATTTGCCCTGAGAAAGTCCGACCAAAATACAGCAGCGATCACTTCCTACGACAAAGCGATCGAACTCAAACCAAACTTGCATCAAGCCTGGTACAACCGCGGCTTAGCCCTAGCCGATGAAAAACTCTACCCGGAAGCCGTCGCCTCCTACGACAAAACCCTGCAACTGCGGCCGAATTCCGCCGAAGCCTGGAACAAACGCGGCACGGCGATCGCACAAATGGGACAATTTGAAGAAGCGATCGCATCCTGGGACAAAGGCCTCGCACTCAAGCCAAACGACAGCGAAACCTTTTACAACCGTGGCTTAGCCTTAGCTAACTTACAACGCTTTGAAGAAGCAATAGCCTCTTGGGACAAAACCGTAGAGTTGCAGCCAGACAACACCGAAGCCTGGTACAACCGCGCCATAGCCCTCAAAAAAATTCAACGATTTACCGACGCGATAGCCTCCTACGATAAAATCATCGCACTCAACCCCGACGATCCCAACCTGTACTATCAAAAAGCTTGCATTTACGCCCAGGAAAAAGCAGCAGGCGAACTCACAAACAGCCCCGAACTTGTAGCCACCAGTCTCGCGCTGGCGATCGAAAACTTATCCAGGGCGATCGAACTCAATCCGCAGAAATACCGGAAATTGTGCAAAAATGACTCTAAATTGCTTACAATACGGGAAGAAGTGCGGTTTTTAGCTTGATTTCAGGGTAGCTATGATTGATGGATACGGATGCCGCACTGCAACCTTTGTAGGCAAAACAGCACCATAAAGCCCAATCATGCAAACCCTAGACAAAACTCAAGCAAAATTCGCTCAACTGGCAGCCCATCTCAGAGAAGTTAACGACATCGAATCAGCCTCGTCGCTGCTGCATTGGGATCAATCCACTTATATGCCCCCCAAAGGTGCAAGTGCCAGAGGCCGCCAGTTGGCTACTCTCAAACAAATATCCCACGAAAAATTTACCGATCCAAAAATAGGTGAACTCCTAGAAGACTTGCGTTTCTACGAACAAACTCTCCCCTACGACTCCACCGCAGCCAGCCTGATCCGCATAGCCCGCAGAGACTACGATCGCGCCGCCAGAGTCCCCGCAACCTTCATGTCCGCACTCTGCCGCCACCAAGCCGACAGCTACGAAGCTTGGGCCGCGGCCAGGGCAGCCAACAACTTCGCAGCCGTCGAGCCGTATCTCGAAAAAACCCTAGAATTAAGCAGGCAATACGCCGACTTTTTCCCGGGCTACGAGCACATCGCCGATCCTTTGATCGATCGTAGCGACTACGGCATGAAAGTATCCCTGCTGCGCCCGCTTTTCGCCCAACTGCGTCAAGAATTAGTGCCGATAGTCGAAGCCATCACCTCCCAACCTCCCGCCGACGACTCCTGCTTGCACCAAGACTTCCCCGAATTGCAACAACTAGAATTCACTCGCAAAGTCGTAGAACGCATGGGGTTCGACTTCCAACGGGGACGGCAAGACACCACCCTGCACCCGTTCATGACCAACTTCTCCATAGACGACGTGCGAATTACCACCCGCGTCTATGAAGACCACTTGGATCAAGCACTCTTCAGCAGTATTCACGAAGCCGGACACGCCCTCTACGAACTCGGAAATTCCCCGGAATTTGAAGGCACGCTTCTGGCTGGTGGCATTTCCTCCGGCGTGCACGAAAGTCAGTCGCGACTTTGGGAAAATTTGGTCGGGCGCAGCCGCGGTTTTTGGGAATGTTTCTACCCGCAACTCCAAGGCATATTTTTGCGACAGTTGGGACACGTATCCACAGACGCATTTTACCGGGCAATTAACAAAGTCTCGCGATCGCTCATCCGCACCGACGCCGACGAAGTAACCTACAACCTCCACGTCGCCATCCGCTTTGACCTAGAATTGGCAATGGTAGAGGGAAAACTAGCAGTCCGAGACCTCCCCGAAGCCTGGAACGAACGCTATAAAACCGACCTCGGCGTTGTCCCCGCCACCGACAGCGAAGGCGCGATGCAAGATGTTCACTGGTATGTTGGTACGATCGGCGGAATGTTCCAAGGTTACACCCTCGGCAACTTGATGAGCGCCCAATTCTACGAAACAGCAGTAAAAATCAATCCTGAAATTCCCGTAGAAATAGAACAGGGCAATTTTAGCGTACTCCACGACTGGCTAAAACAAAACATCTACCAGCACGGCCGCAAATACACTGCTGTCGAATTGATCGATCGGGTTACAGGTTCACCTTTAACTATCGATCCCTTTATCCGCTACATTCGCCATAAATACGGGGAGTTTTATGTCATTTGAGGGATAGCAAGTTCACTTTGCAGACTTTAAAATGACATTAAAAAAAGTAGTCGCCTAAAAAAAAAGGGCGATACTAAAACAGTATCGCCTAATTTCGCAGCGGAAATCAAAAGTCTTAGATAAGGGAGTATGTATGTCTGAACTCTTTCAGGCTGTGATCGCCAGCGACGAAAAAACCGAGTTGCGTCAGTTTGTCAGCGATTTACGCGCTTTGGGAAATAAATATTTACTGCGAAACGACATAGTTAACGCTTTTGCCACCTACTGCACCAAATACGAAAAGCCCGAACAGTTCCATCAATCTTCTCTTTTAAGCAAACTGATTTACTACGTTCAGGAAATTCTTCTCGAAGATGACAGCCTTTGCGTCCTGCTGCGGCCAAAAATTGCTACTATGGAAATAGTGCGAGTTGCAGACGACTTGACTGTTGAGCAGATGACAGTGCAAGAATTGCTCGACGTGCGCGATCGCTTCGTCAACCACTTTCACCCCCAAGAAGGCGACATTCTCGAACTAGATTTCGGCCCTTTTTACGATTATTCCCCCACAATTCGCGACCCCAAAAACATCGGCAAAGGAGTGCAATTCCTCAACCGATACCTGTCCAGCAAACTGTTTCAAGACCCCAGACAGTGGCAGGAAAGTCTATTTAATTTCTTGCGGATTCACCGCTACAACGGGGTACAATTACTAATTAACGAGCGCATAAAATCCCAAGAACAACTTTCAGAACAAGTCAAAAAAGCCCTCACCTTTGTCGGCGATCTTTCTGAAGAAGAACCCTACGAGAGATTTCGATTGGTTCTGCAAATGATGGGTTTCGAGGCAGGTTGGGGAAATACTGCCGCCCGCGTGCAAGAAACCCTAGGAATTCTTGACGAATTAATTGATTCCCCCGATCCGCAAACCCTAGAAGCATTTATTTCTCGCATCCCGATGATTTTCAAAATCGTCCTAGTTTCTCCTCACGGCTGGTTCGGCCAAGAAGGAGTTTTGGGACGGCCGGATACGGGAGGTCAGGTAGTTTATGTCCTCGATCAAGCCAAGAGTTTAGAGAAACAACTGCAAGAAGACATTCATCTTGCAGGTCTCGATAGTTTAGGAGTCAAACCTAAAGTAATTATTCTCACCAGGTTAATTCCTAACAGCGACGGCACGCGCTGTAACCAACGTTTGGAAAAAGTTCACGCCACAGAAAATGCTTGGATTTTGCGGGTTCCCTTCCGGGAGTTCAATCCCAAATTGACTCAAAATTGGATTTCTAGATTCGAGATTTGGCCTTATTTGGAAACTTACGCGATCGATGCAGAAAAAGAACTCTTGGCTGAGTTTCAGGGCAAGCCCGATTTAATTGTCGGTAACTATTCCGACGGCAACTTGGTAGCGTTTTTGCTTTCTCGCAAACTCAAAGTTACTCAGTGCAATATTGCCCATGCGCTGGAAAAATCTAAATATTTGTTCAGCAATCTCTACTGGCAAGAATCAGAGGAAAAATACCATTTTTCGCTGCAATTTACTGCTGATATAATTGCCATGAATGCAGCTAATTGTATTGTCAGCAGCACCTATCAAGAGATTGTGGGCCAACCCGATAGTGTTGGTCAGTACGAATCTTACCATTGTTTTACGATGCCGGATTTGTACCACGTTGTGAACGGGATTGAACTGTTCAGCCCTAAATTCAACGTCGTGCCGCCGGGAGTTAACGAAAGTGTGTACTTTCCCTACACGCGGATCGAAGACCGGGTGCAAGGCGATCGCGATCGGCTCAACGAATTGCTGTTTACTCTAGAAGACCCGGAACAAGTCTTTGGAAAACTCGACGACCCGCAAAAGCGCCCTTTATTTTCGATGGCGCGGCTCGATCGCATTAAAAACATGACAGGCTTAGCAGAATTGTTTGGAAAAAGCCAGGAATTGCAAGAAAAATGCAACTTAATTCTAGTAGCTGGCAAGCTGCGGGTCGAAGAAACCGAAGACTACGAAGAAGCAGAAGAAATTAAAAAGCTCTACGCAATTATCGACCAATACAACCTTCACGGTAAAATTCGCTGGTTGGGAGTGAGGCTTTCCAAAAGCCTGTCCGGCGAAATCTACCGGGTAATCGCCGACGCCCAAGGTATATTTGTTCAGCCAGCATTATTTGAAGCTTTCGGCTTGACAATTCTCGAAGCAATGATTACCGGTATTCCCACTTTCGGGACGCAGTTTGGCGGCCCGCTTGAAATTATTCAAGATGGCGTAAATGGGTTTTATATCAACCCGACTAACCACCAGGAGACTGCCCAAAAACTTCTAGATTTTTTATCGAAATGCGAACAAAATCCCAACTATTGGTATGAAATTTCAACGCGAGGAATTGACCGAGTTTACAGCACGTATACCTGGAAAATTCACACTACCAAGCTGCTGACACTGGCGCGGACTTACGGTTTCTGGAACTACTCGTCCAAGGAAAACCGCGAAGATATGCTCCGCTACATAGAGTCGCTGTTTTATCTGATTTACAAGCCGAAAGCGAAGGCTTTATTAGCAGAACACGCGAACCGATAACTGCCAAGTTTTGCTTTTTATATCAAATCCGTTGGTATCGGAATTACTCATATCTCTATTCCCTTTCTCTGTATCCTCTGCGTCAAGAGGGGTTTAAGAATTCGGATACTACTGGAGTTGATATTACGGGGGGATTAAAGGAAAAAGCTTTGCCTTTCATAAATCAACTTTGTACAAAATCTACCTGTAAAGATTTGTGAATGACGGCAGGTTTTGTACCATAAGACTGAGGCTAAAAGACGTGGTTTATACGAAAATATGTGCTTTGGTAACGAAACATCTCGGAATCAACCGGGTTTATTAGGAATAGTGCGAACCGGCCCCTACTTCTAAGACGTAACTTCTGAGTGCTGGTGTCCCGATTGCCGAAATTCTAGAGACCGGGGCAGATATCGCAACCGCGCCAGACGCTTAGAACTTTCTTAATGGCTCCAACCAATACGGTCTATTACCCCTTCCCTCGGACTTCTTGTTACCCGATCGCGAAGTAGAAGGATCTTCTTCCTTCTTGCTTCTGCTATATGTCTCAGAAAGCTGTCCGGGTAATACAATTAGATTTAGAAACATGAAAACAGCGAAACCTTGTCAAACCTCACTAACAGGATGAAATTTATGCGTGTGACTACTGTTACGATTTTCAGCTTGATTGCTCTGCTAGCTCCCGGCTTAACCCGAAAGGCCACTGCTGCTTTCGACTCCGAACCCTTGGTGCAGGAACAGTACCGCAGAGACTTTACGGCTCCCGCCGATCCGGGTGCGTCAGCATCGCCCGAAGGAAATTCCCAAGGAGATATGTTTAACAAGCCTTTTTACGCGAGCGAGCAGGCGCCAGTGAAAAAGGAAAAAACTATCTCGGCGGGAGCTGACGGGCCAGAAGTTGCCGCCATACAGCAGCGCTTGCAGGTGCACAGTTTCAAGGTGGGGACGATCGACGGTACCTATGGCTCTCGCACTACATCGGCGGTTCGTGCTTTTCAGCAGTCTAAGGGTTTGAACGCAGATGGCATTGTGGATAAAGAAACTTGGACAGCTTTAGCAGCAGATCCGGCGTCTGCTCCTGAAACTGTGCAGAGCAATGCTCCAATTTTGAGCAATGCTGCTGTTCCCGGCAATCCTCCAACCCTTCTAAATAAAGGCGCTGTCGGTTCCAAGGTGAAGACGCTACAGGTGCGTTTGGAAATGCAGGGTTACGATCCGGGCCCGATCGACGGCATTTTTGGCGCTCGCACTGCTACGGCTGTCAAGAGCTTTCAGGAGAATAAGGGTTTGACCGCTAGCGGCATGGTGGACGAAACAACCTGGAAATCGCTCGGCCAAAAGTAAGTGACAAGTGAAAAAAACGGAAAATTGCTGTGGCGATAACTCATGATTGAACCCGGTGTCCCAAAATGACCGGGTTTCTCGATGTTGAGCGATCGAGCAATTTGGTCATAAGCCTGCGGATTTATCAGTGGGTCGCTTTGTTTAATCTAAAATCTAAAATCTAAAATCTAAAATCGATTGACCGATCGCTCTGTTGTGTGCTATATTATTTAGATGTCTAAATGCGGATATGGCGGAATTGGCAGACGCGCCAGATTTAGGTTCTGGTTCCGAGAGGAGTGAAGGTTCAAGTCCTTTTATCCGCACTACTCTTAACGGTTTGTACATCAATAGTTTCAGGTGTCGATCGTCAAATAATTTGTCAAACGGACAGCAATCTGTCAACGCGGACAAATAATTTGACACTCGACAAATGATGCTACTTTCTTTAGATCTTCCACAACATCTTCCGGCATACGGATCGTCACGCTAGTCATTGGACGGTTTCGATCTAATCGCTGCTTTAATGCTTCAACCTTGATACTCTGCCCTCTCCTGACGAGTTGCTTTACGTGCTGAAATAATCCGAATGGCATTTTCTTCACGCTCAATGTGAACCACATACAGTAGATTCCACCGACTACCTAGCCCAATCACAGCATCACGCGCTTCCTCATTGCGGCTGGCATCAACGACAACTAGAAATGGGTCAAAGAAGGATTCATATTATGTCCGGTCGATTACCCGAAATCAGGTAGGGGCCGGTAAACCTGCCAATATGTGCCAATAATTAACAATCTCAAAAACCCGCCCGACCGGGATATTATGGTCAATTGATCGGACATGATATCAGCAGTTTGTTGAAAAGTAACCCCATCATGATTTGTGGGATTAATCTGCGCTTTTGAGTCGTCCCATACGAAGGTAATGCCATTGAGCACGAAGTATACATTCAGGTTCCCTAGTATCGGTAAAATGTATTTACAATGTCAATGCGTTATTCACAAAAAACGATGGTTTTCAAACTACTGCCACAGCCTGTGCTGCTTGTTGGGGCCTTTCAATTGTGTTTCTGCACCAATATTTCAAAGTCAACTAGATCCACTAACCCATAACCATTCTCAGAAAACCGATATTCTCCTCGTTCTAGTGCATCTGCAAAGGTTTCCAGATAAACTCGAAAACTAGGTGCAATAAGCCCTCTAGTAGCCTCCCGCCACTCAACAATAATGACTTGTCCAACATTTCCGCCTGCTGCTGGAGCTAAATCTACGCATTCGCAAGCACCATTGCTTTCGTTTGTGAATGGAATCCAATTCTGGTTCCACCAACCGTTCCAGATTCCTTCAAAAATGTTGTCACGATCGCACCTAAAATTATCGTCTGAACAATCCTGCCATTTTTCAGATATTTCGATCGCGCTTTGGAGAGACAGAAACTCCAAGTTGGGGAACAGGGAATAAGATTCTTCATCCTGACCGTTATGCACGCGGTAAGACAGCTTGAAATCTTCGGGAAACTCTACACCAAAGAATGCTTCTGCCCGATAAATCTCCTCATCATTAGCGCCCGGTCTGAGACTTTTGAGCACTTGAGGTGCATTGGCTGCCAGCCAATTATCAATTCTTTCCCAAATTATTTTCATGAGAAAACATCCGAAGCTGGAAACTCAGTCTATAGGAGAACTCAGAGGAAAGTGAGATAGCGGTTTTAACCGCCTAAAATTAAAGCGGGGTGCTGACTCTCTTTCCCTGCTACTTTTTGACTCTAACGATCGCTCAGGTGATTATAGCCATTCTAACGATGATCAACTGCTTCAATCTGAACCTTTTGTCCATCTTCTTTTCCATCCTCTATGCCCTCTGCGGTTTGTTCACTCTTTCCTGGATTCAACTCAATCTTTTTCTGCTGACGTTCCGACGCTGCTTTTTGCAGCATTTTTAACCTTTCTGGGTCAGCATTCGATCGCCAAAACAACTTATGGTCTTTAATTTTAACGCAATTTTCCTCCAAATACTTCATCCATTCCCGATGTTTCTTAACTGCGCCACCATCTAGAATACCTAACTTTTCTTCTTGGCGGGTGAGTTTCGCAAACTTGTCATAATGGGGATAACTAGCAGTAACAAAAGCTTCTTTTCTTACTAAAATTGGTGGATTATACACATCAGAATAGTCTTGATAGCTCACAGAAAGGTCGCGCAAGTCTATGTGCATAGAAGTGTGAAGGGCGGGATGCGGGTTAGTGTCAAAATCGGGATAGAATAAATAGGAAATCTGAGGTTTGCGAGCGTGAAATTTGATAATTGTAGCGCCGTCAAGCCTGCCAATCGTGCGGTTGGCGCAGCCTTCGTAGAGTCGCAGCAAAGGGTCAAGTTCTTCTAATGCAGAGACGTGCACTGACAGGGAACCGGGCTGTTTGTAGCCGATCGCACTATCTTCGCAGCAATCCGCAACAATATCAGCTTTGCCCAAACTGTACAGCATTAAATCAGCCAAAGTGCAAGCTTTTTGATAATTGTCAAACAAACCTTTGATGTCATTGCGGATTTGAGCCGGGAGTCGGCGCATTGAAGGCCGCTCGCCCAAACCATTGAGAGCGAGATATACTAGCAAATCCTGGCGGCGCTTGTCGGCGATTGTCTCCCAATCATCCGCATCCGTTGCTTGCAAAATCACCCTCCAAGCGCGATTAAAACTGTGAAATTCCCCCTTAATCGCCGATTCTTCCGCTAGTTCGCCTTTAACCGGAAGGCGGCCCCGATCGCTCACAAAAGCCATCAAAGGAGCCAACATTTCCGCATAATCCTCAAACCGCTTAACTTGCGATCGCACTCTGGGAGTCGATAAGTGCGATCGAAACCGAGAAGCACGAAAACCTTCACCCTCCGCAGCATCCCGAAACACAAAATAAATTCCCAAAGCCACAGGAATTGCATCAACATTCAAAACTTGGTCAATATAAACCTTCAACTCTTCTTGTTCGTAATACTTCTGAAAAGTATTCCGAGAAGTAATCACCCCATCCCCGTAAGCAATTTGGCCTCGATCACTATCGTCAATCAAAACCTGAGCCGCCACAACTAATAAATTCTTAGTTAATTCCCAAGCGTTCAGCAAAGCTTCTCGTCGTTCCGCCAAAGATTCAATGACATTAATCACATAACCAATATTCACAACATCAGCACAAATTCGCGGAGTATCCGGCTGATAGTATGGGTCCCAACCAGAAATAGCATAACCCTCTTGTGCAATATATTTAACATCCCCACCGTAACCGCAACCGTAATCAAAAAAAGTCGCTCCGTCCCTCACTAAATCAGCTTCTAAAACCAGACGCAGAGGTTTAGAAAGCGAATTGCGTACCATTGCAGCTTTGTGCCGCTCGATCTTAGGAATTGATACCTCGCTATTCTCCTGTTTCAAACGCTCGACAACAGTATGATCTTGGATTTCTACACCGCAATATCCCAAGTATTTGAGCCAACCGTCGCGAGTGCCGATAACGCTAGTATTGTCAAGCAGCCCCCACTTTTCCTCGCTGCGAGTCAGCCTGGAAAACTTTTCGTAATGGGGATAATCCGCAGCTACAAAAGTTTCCTTACGGTGCAAAACCGGCGGATTTTCGCTGTTGCTGTAATCAAAACATTTAACTTCCCCCGTTGCTACATTAATCTGGATGCTGGTTTGCAAAGCAGGGTGAGCATCTGTATCGAAATCAGGGTAAAAAAGATAAGATATTTTAGGTTGATGGAGTGAAATTTTAACTAAAGTTGCTTCATCAATATTTTCCAGAGTGCGTCTGGCACAATTTTCGTAGATTCCGAGGACAGGGCTGAGTGTCTGCAAAGCGGAAACGTGAACGTAAAAAGCCGTCGGTAATTTTTTTCCCACCTTGCTGTCGCGACAGCAGCGAGCCACCTTTGCTAGGAGATTGTCAACACATAAATTATTGATATCATCGAGCGAGTACGGCACAGCATTTGCAGAATCTTGCTCAGAGATAGCCTCTTTTTCATACAAGAAAACTTCCCGAGCAAAAACCATTAAAGGCGTTAGCAGTTTTTCATCATTTTCTAATGAATTGCTATCTAAAAAAGTGTTTGTACTGGTATCGTAATTCATAGCTAAATTAATTATTTTTTTAATTAACCGCAGAGAACGCAGAGGACACGGAGTGAATAACTAAACAAAATTTTCCTATAATTTCTATATGTAGGATGCACACTCCGTAACGTACCGCTCGCTTTATTTGTTAGTCTCTTAGAGAGGGACTTCGTTTTTGTAATGGGGATTTTAATCACCCACTAATATCGACTCCGAACGAGTAAGATATTAACCAAACATTCGAGTCTCCACAAATTCTTGAACCCGGGCTAAATGACTGGACAAACTCACTAAGATGTTCTCAATCCTCTCAATATTTAACAATTCTACCTCTGGTGGTTCAGATTGAAAGCCTCGCGCTTGATGCTCCAATTGTGCGGCCAAATCAGACATCAGAGCCACTCCCACATTAGCAGAAGTTCCCTTGAGACGGTGTGCTTGATATTCCACAGCTTGCCAATCTTTAGCTTCTAGAGCTAGTTTGGCAGCAGCCAAATCAGCTTGGGCGTCTGCCACAAAAGCTTGCAAAAGTCGCTCTGGCAATTTAATATTAACTCGTCCGAGTTGCTCCAATCTGCTCTTGTCGAACAGTCCGTCGGACTCTCTATGTTCCCAAGTTTGAAGTGCGATCGCCCTTGGTGTCGGCAGAGCCAAAACCTGCGCTTTTTCCACAATTTCTGTATAATTTGTTGCTGATTGAGATTTATTTTCCGAATTAATACTTTTAACTCCATACTTATTTTCACCTTGAACATTTAGGGCTTCATACTTTTTCAGGGCCGCCGCCAAAGCATCTAAATCTACAGGTTTGCTGAGATAATCGTCCATCCCCGCCGCCAGACACTTTTCTCGTTCCCCCGGCATAGCATGAGCAGTTAAAGCCATCACAAAAGTATGCCGATCGCTTCCTTCGATTTCCCTCAACTTTTGCGCCGCTTTGTAGCCGTCAAGTACCGGCATTTGACAGTCCATCAGCACTAAATCATAGCTTTTTTTTGCCAGCAAATCCAGCGCTTCTTGACCGTTGACCACGCAGTCAGCCTGATACCCTAAAACTGCCAACTGTTCGACAAGAACTTGTTGATTTATCGGGTGGTCTTCCGCCACCAAAATTCTCAGCGATGACAGCGAATTGGGAGTAACATATTGAGAATTAACTGGTGGCAATTTGCAAGTATTAGCAGCCTCCACTTTCCCAAAATCTCCCGTTCCCTTCACCGGCGCCTGCAAAGCCTCCTTGAGGCGGCTTGGCCGCACCGGCTCGATCAAATATCCGTTAAAACCCCGACTGCAAAGCGCTTCAGCCTTCGGCTGTTCCCGCAAAGCAGTCATGGCGATTAACGAGCCAACTGTCGAGGTCGATCGCACTTTCCTAGCAAATTCCTCCGCATCCAACTCCGGCATTTGCAAGTCCACAAGCACCACATCCCAGCTTTTTCCCCCCTCCCCCGAATTCTGAGAAATCCCGCCCTGGGCATTGTTCAACCAACTCAAAGCCTCAGCAGCAGTTTCTGCCTCATCGCAGCGGGCCCTCCAACTTTGAGCGAGCGATCGCACCGCTGCCCTCCTCAAAGCGCTTCCAGAGACTACTAACAGCTTCTTTCCCGCAAGTTCGGGATCGTGAGGCTCAACTTGCAACTGTTTTTCCAAAGGTACAGTAAACCAAAAAGTCGAACCGCTGCCTAGCAAACTGCGAACTCCAATCTCGCCACCCATCATGTCCACTAACTGCTTGCAAATAGCCAAACCCAAACCCGTTCCGCCATAAGGCCTAGTAGGAGAATCGTCTACCTGAGAAAAAGATTGGAACAGCTTTGTTTGCCCTTCTGCCGAAATTCCAATGCCAGTATCCCGCACCGAAAATAGCAATCTTGCTTCTTGTCTACCGTCGGCCCGTCGGTTGCCCTGTTTCACAGTTACGTGAACTAGAACTTGACCGCGATCTGTAAATTTTATTGCATTCCCCGTCAAATTCAGCAAAACTTGCTTCAATCGGCCAGAGTCGCCCACCAACTTTCTCGGCACCGAATTGTCAACTAAAATATTCAATTCAATACCTTTTTCC
The DNA here is from genome assembly GCF_036705715.1 of Microcoleus sp. AT3-D2. Classification (NCBI taxonomy): domain Bacteria; kingdom Bacillati; phylum Cyanobacteriota; class Cyanophyceae; order Oscillatoriales; family Microcoleaceae; genus Microcoleus; species Microcoleus sp. AT3-D2. Next base: position 13,809 of record NZ_JAUBVE010000072.1, read on the forward strand.
TCTGCCAAATGTGCTATCATTTCTATCACAGACTCAACGCAGCTATCCAAATCAAAATTAGACTTTTCCAGCCGCATTTCTCCAGCTTCAATCTTAGAGAAATCGAGGATATCATTAATAACGTTCAGCAAATGTTCAGCACTGCGGTAAATAGTCTGAGCGCACTCCTCCTGTTTCTGTTCCAGAGGAGCGCGCAGCAGCAACTGAGCCATTGCCAAAACCCCATTCATCGGAGTGCGAATTTCGTGACTCATGTTCGCCAAGAATTGCGACTTCACCCGGCTAGCTTCTAAGGCTGTTTCCCGCGCTTCCACCAACTCATTAATCTTGTCGGCAACCATCACAATTCCCCCGACTTTCTCGTCTGGATCGTACCAAGGGTGAGCAGCCCACCGCAGGTACAGAACAGAGCCGTCGGCTCGTTCCCAGGCATCTTCGCTCACAGAAACTACCTGACCTTTGAGCGCTTGTTGGTACATTACTTTCCAGCGATTCGGTGTATCTGGAAACAATTCGTAATGGCTAAAATTATTCAGAGATGGCAAGTTTAAATTGAATTGACTAACCCATTTTTTAGAGTTAGCCATATAGCGCATTTGTGTATCGAACATCGCCATTGCTACAGGCACGCAAGTAATAATTTGTCTCAGTTGCTGCCGTTCCCTTTCCAGAGCATCTTCCGCCTGTTTCCGCTCAGTAATGTCGCTAATCATACCGGCCATCCGCAGCGGTTTTCCTTGGGAATTCCGTTGAGCTTTTCCCTGAGAAGTACAGTAGCGGTAAAGACCGTTCGAGTGTAGCAGCCGGAATTCTACATTATAGTCTATTTCTTGTTCCAAGTGAGCGGCGATCGCGGCGACAATTCCCTCCTTGTCATCGGGGTGCAGGCGGTTGTATAGAGCGTCCATCGTCCTGCCAAATTGCTTTCGCGACAAACCGACAATTTCCAAAAGGCGATCGTTCCAATAAACCTCATTTTTACTTAAATCCCAATCCCAAATTCCGTCGTTCACTCCCTCTAAAACTAACCTGTACCGTTCCTCACTTTCTTTGAGTTTTTGACTGGTATGAAACGCCTGAAATTCGGCGCGGTAAACCCGCATCGCATTGGACAAACTGCGAGACAAACTTTCGGGAGAAAGCTTATTTTTAGCGATATAATCAGAAGCTCCTGCCTTCATCAATTCCACAGCAATTTGTTCGTCGCCTTGACCTGTGAGTACAATTAAGGGAACTTTCAGCCCAGCTTCTCGTAGATATTTTACCAAACTCAGTCCGTCTCCGTCCGGCAATCCGTAGTCGAGGAATACGCAGTCAAATTTGCACTCAAATATTTGATTTAATAGCAGCCCCTTTTCTGTCTCCTCAACCTCGCTTAAAGGTTGAGATTTATTTTGTTGGGAGAGTTTCGCGGTAGCCTGCATAGAATTTTTACTGACCGAGAGTTGGGCCAGCGCATCCGCGCAGTCTTCTGCTTCTGTAACTTCTGCCGAAACACCAGCGGACTTGAGCGAACGTTTGATCGCCATTCGATCGACTGCATCGTCATCAACTATCAGAATTTTGAGAATTTTGTCCATAACAACCGAATTGTGGATTACTCCGAAAAAGCTGCGGCTTACAAAAAGTAATTAAAATAAATGCCACGCTGAAAAATCACCAAGCTACATTAAAAAATAAATTTTTTATTAAATTTTCCCTCTTTTAGGGAATTTCGCTCAGCATCCAGTATCTGTTTAGGGTAGCCATAACTTCCACAAAGTTAGAAAAAGTAACAGGTTTAAGAATATAGCCCGCTACATTCAAATTATAAGCTTTTACTTTATCTCTATCTTCATTAGAAGTCGTGAGGACGATTACCGGAATCGACCTCAAACATTCATCCTGTCGCAATTCTTGCAAAAACTCGATCCCGCTCATTCTCGGCATATTCAAGTCCAGCAAAATCAAGCGACGCGCTTGAGGCATGGGAGGATCGGTTTTTCCTTCTCCCCGCAATATAGATAGAGCTTCTAATCCATTGGCAGCAATGTAGAGGGGGTTGACGATGTTATTTTTTTTGAAAGCTCGCCGGACGTTCATCACATCAACCTCATCATCTTCTACCAAGAGAATATGAATTTTTTTGTCTTGCATAAATCAGCCATTTTATAGATGTTTTTTAAGCGCCTGTCTCGTTGGCGAGGTTTAGTCAGCACGGCTCGCCAACCCAGCAGGTTTAATCTCTATTGTCCTTTGTCAAGAATCATTTATGCCGGGGCCGATGACGGTATCTACCTACAGGTGTACTTGCCCCTCATTCGATTTTAGATTTTAGATTTGAGATTTTGGAGGCGACCCCACGGATAAATGCGGGGGCTTAAGGATTTTAGATTTGAGATTTTGGATTGATTCCACGGATAAATCTGGGGGCTTGTACCCTCAAGAAATTCTTTGTCAGAGAATGAGCGGCACAGCCGAGATCCAAAAACTCGCCAAGAACGCCCGATCGAGCTACTGTAAAATCTAAAACTCATCTACATTATTAATCGCCATGTCAGCCGATCGCAAACTCTACGAAGGCAAAGCCAAAATCCTCTACTCGACCGAAGACAGCGAAATTTTGCTGACCCACTTCAAAGACGACGCCACAGCCTTTAACGCCCAGAAACGCGGCAGCATCGTCGGCAAAGGCGAAATCAACTGCGCCGTATCCGCCCACCTGTTTCGGATGCTAGAAGCCAAAGGCATTCCCACCCACTTCATCGACACGCCGGCCCCCAATCAAATGCGAGTCTGTCGCGTCCAAATCTTGCCATTGGAAGTCGTCGTCAGAAACATTGCCGCCGGCAGTCTTTGCAAGCAAACCGGACTCGCCCTCGGCACAATTGTCAATCCGCCGCTGGTCGAGTTTTATTACAAAAACGACGATTTGGGAGATCCGCTGCTGACCCCCGGCCGGCTCCAGTTAATGCAGCTAGCCACCCCCGAACAAGTAGACCAACTAGAAATCGCCGCCCGCGAAATTAACGAAATACTCAAAGAATTTTTCACCCAGTGTGGCATCACCCTGGTAGACTTCAAACTAGAATTCGGTATCGACCAACATCAAAATCTGATCCTCGCCGACGAAATCAGTCCCGACACCTGCCGCCTCTGGGACAACGCAGAAGCCGACCCCGACGCCCGTGTTATGGACAAAGACCGATTCCGTCGCGATTTAGGATCGGTAGAAACCGCTTACCAGCAAGTTCTCCAACGGGTTCTCGCTCAGAAAGTCTAGAGACCTTGGTAATGCGCTAGAATTGCACAGTTTGTCACCCTTCTCTTTCGATGTCAGCAATCAGCGGTCAACAGTCATCAATTAGCGGTCAGCGCGAAATTCCACCGACTTATATAACTAATGACTAATGACTAATGAATAATGACTAATGTGGTGTGTGGATTGCCCAAAAAAGTGAACAAAAATGCGTTTATCTGCTGTATTGGTGGCAGTTTTTACTGTCTCAGCAACATTCGGGTTATCAAATTCGGCAAGTGGCCAAACATCCTACTCTGAATCAGCAGAGGAAGCTTTGGCTGCCGTTCCGCCCGCCCCGTCGATCGAATTACCCGATCGCCCCATTCCAGAATTAACTGAAAGTCCTCCTCAAAACCGCAAAGCCGCTAAAACTAGCAAAGGGGAAGCCCTAAAAATAGCGGAGGCCCCGGCCAGAGGAGAACCCAACAGCGAACAACCCCCAAGGCTAGTCACAGAGCCGCCCTCCCCGGTTTCACCTCCGAGCCTTCAACTCAAACCAGAGCTAGCATCCAACCCCTCCCCCGCCTCTAGCAGCCAAAACGCGCTGCCAGAGGCGCAACAGGAAAGCTCGCTCCCCCCATCGGAAGCGGCTGTAACGCCCGCCTGGATCGCAGCAGAGCTAGGGAAACCAGAGGAATCCGGGGCGATCGCTCAAAACGCCCAAGTTCCAACAATACCGGCCCCGACGGGACCGCCCACCGACACCGTTCCCCCATTGCCCCCTGGCCCAGCACCGCAGCCCAGACAAACCCCTGCACCCGCCGGGGCGGCAGAACCGCAAGTGCTAGTTGCAGAAGTTACCGTCACCGGGGCGACGGAAGACTTGGAAAGCGAAATTTACCGAGTCATCAGCACCCAGCCGGGACGCACGACCAACCGCAGCCAACTGCAACAAGACATCAACGCCATTTTTGCCACGGGCTTTTTCAGAAACGTGCGGGCAGTACCGGAAGACACCCCGTTGGGCGTCCGGGTGACTTTTATTGTGCAGCCAAATCCGGTGCTGCGGGGAGTGACAATCACCGGTCAGCAAGTGCTGCCCCAAAGCGTAATTGACGAAAGCTTCCGCGATCAATACGGCAAAATTCTCAACCTCCGCCGCTTTGAGGAGGGAGTGAAAAAAATTAATGCCTGGTATCAAGAGAACGGCTATGTTTTGGGCCAAATCACTGATGCCCCGCAAGTAGGAGACGACGGAACTGTCACCCTAGTAGTGGCAGAAGGCCAGATCGAATCCGTTGATGTCCGCTTCCTGAACAAGGAGGGAGAGGCAACAGATGCCACGGGTCAGCCGATCGGAGGCAACACCCGTCAGTTTGTCATCACCCGTGAAGTAGAACTTAAGCCCGGAGACATCTTTAACCGCACCAAGGCGGAAAGAGATTTGAGGCGGGTGTTTGGTTTGGGAATTTTTGAAGACGTGCGACTTGCCTTGGAACCGGGAACGACTGACCCCCGCAAGGCAAGAGTAATTGTTAACGTCATTGAGAAAAATACCGGTTCTCTGGCGGCTGGTGCAGGTTTGAGTTCCGCGACGGGTTTGTTCGGTACGCTGAGTTACCAGCAGCAAAACTTGAGAGGTAGGAACCAGAAATTGGGGGCTGAAGTACAAATCGGGGAACGCCAAACGCTGTTTGACCTGAGTTTTACTGACCCTTGGATTGCGGGCGATCCTTACCGGACTTCTTATACGATTAATGCGTTTAGAAGACGATCGATCAGCGTGATTTTTGACGGTGGCGAACGGGAAGTCAGATTGCCCAACGACGATCGACCCCGCGTCGTCCGCACCGGTGCCGGCATCAATTTCACCCGTCCCCTGGATCGGAATCCTTTTGCCGATTCTGAGTGGACAGCTTCAGTCGGCTTGCAGTACCAGCGAGTCTCAATTACCGATCGCAAAGGCCGACGCGAGTCCGAGGACGAACTCGGCAACCAGTTGAGTTTTAGCGATTCGGGTTCGGATGACTTGACAACTTTGCAAGCAGGTGCAGTGCGCGATCGGCGCAACGACCCCCTCCGCCCCACTAGCGGTTCCCTGCTCAGATTTGGCATGGAACAATCGATTCCTGTAGGTTCCGGCAGCATCCTCTTAAACCGCCTGCGGGCCAGCTACAGCTTGTACCTACCAGTCAAGTACACTAACTTTACCCCCGGCCCTCAAACCCTGGCATTTAGTGTTAAAGGCGGCACCGTATTCGGGGATTTGCCTCCCTATGAAGCCTTTGCCTTGGGCGGCGCCAACTCGGTACGCGGGTACGCCGAAGGCGACCTGGGAGCCGGTCGCAGTTTCCTAGAAGCCAGCGTTGAGTACCGTTTCCCGATTATTTCGTTTATCGGCGGAGCGCTATTTTTGGATGCTGGCACTGACTTGGGCACGGGCAAAGATGTCCCGGGCGACCCGGCCGGTATCCGCGAAAAGCCTGGTAGCGGTTACGGTTACGGCCTCGGCGTGCGGATTCAATCTCCTTTAGGGCCGATCCGGATCGATTACGGTATCAACGACACTGGCGACAATCAAATTCACTTTGGAATTGGTGAGCGATTCTAATTAACGAAGAGTCATTAGTCAGCAGTCATTAGTTATTAGTTAGGAGTAATTGCTAATTGCTAATTGCTAATTGCTAATTAGTAAGCTGCGCCTCGGCGCACCCTACAAATCATGTCTAAGGTGCGCGGCTCGGCGCAACCTACTGTTAACTTCCATCTTCCATCTTCCATCTTCCATCTTCCATCTTCCAAATGACTATTCACACCCTCAAATCTGAATTTGAACTGTCGGGAATCGGTTTGCACAGCGGCGAACAAACTCGCGTCCGAGTTTTGCCTGCGGAGGTTGGGGAAGGCCGTTATTTTGTCAGAATTGACTTGCCTGGTGCTCCGAGAATTCCTGCAAAAATTGAGGCGGTTTCTCAGACTGCACTTTCAACTGAACTGGCAGGTATCGATGCTCAAATTCGCACTGTAGAGCATCTATTAGCCGCTTTGGCGGGGATGGGAGCGGATAATGCTCGAATAGAGGTTGATGGGCCAGAAGTGCCGCTGCTGGACGGTTCGGCTCTGGTTTGGGTAGAGGCGATCGCCCATACCGGCTTAGTTCCTCAAGAATCGAAGCAATACCCCACTTCCTCCTTCGTCCTAGAACAGCCAATTTGGGTGCGTCACGGGGATGCTTTTGCAGCGGCTTTACCCTCAGCCGAAACTCGATTTAGTTACGGAATTGATTTTGAGGAACAGGCGATCGGCAATCAATGGTACAGTTGGTCGCCAGAGGCAGAAAGTTTTGCTAGCGCGATCGCCCCAGCCCGCACTTTTGGACTTGCTCGCCAAGTTGACCAATTGCGACAAGCAGGTTTGATCAAAGGTGGTACCCTAGAGAACGCCCTAGTTTGCGATCAATCCGGCTGGCTCAACCCGCCTTTGAGATTTGCCAACGAACCAGTGCGCCATAAAATCCTAGACTTAGCAGGCGACCTCAGTCTGCTCGGAACTTGGCCAAAAGCTCACTACTTGGCTTACAAAGCCAGTCACAATCTGCACGTCCAACTCGCCCAAGCCCTGAAATCGGAAGCTCTAGCTACCCTAGATAAAAGTTAGGAAAAAACAGGTTATCTTCTGTTAAGATTGCATTTGCCTTCTACCTTCTGCCTTCTGAAATACCACACTCAAAAGTCTTCAAGCAATGTCTACGCTGACTGAAGTTAACACCCTCAATACTGCTAATTCTGAATCCGTCCCCACCAAAAACGGTGAAGATTCTCCAGCGGTTAAATCTACTTTTACTCTCGAAGAAGTTCAGAAATTATTGCCTCATCGCTATCCTTTTGCACTGGTTGACAAGATTGTTGATTACGTGCCGTCCGAGAAGGCTGTAGGAATTAAAAATGTGACTTTCAATGAACCTCATTTTCAAGGGCATTTTCCCGGACGGCCGATTATGCCTGGAGTATTAATTGTCGAAGCGATGGCTCAAGTTGGCGGTATTGTTCTGGCTCAGTTGCCCGACATCAAGCAAGGATTGTGGATGTTTACCGGAATTGATCAAGTCAAGTTCCGTCGTCAGGTTGTACCGGGCGATCAGTTGCTGATGACTGTAGAATTGCTGTGGGTAAAACGCCGCCGCTTCGCAAAAATGCAGGCTCTGGCTGAAGTAGACGGACAAAAAGTTTGTGAAGGAGAATTGACGTTTTCGATGGTAGATTAAATTGGGGAATTGGTAACGGGTAATTGGTAATTTATAACTAAGAACAGCCAACAGACAACAGCCAACAGTCAACAGACAACGGACAACAGCCAACTGACAACTGACAACTGAAAAATGCTTACTTTGATTCACCCAACTGCTGTGATTCATCCCCGCGCTGAACTTCACCCGACTGTAGAAGTGGGAGCTTATGCTGTAATTGGGGAAAGAGTGAAAATCGGGCCGGAGACTAAGATTGGCGCCCATGCAATTATCGACGGGCTAACAGAAATAGGCGCTCGCAATCAAATTTTTCCCGGTGCGGCGATTGGTTTGGAACCTCAAGATTTGAAATACGAGGGTTCTCTGACTAGGGTGAAAATTGGCGACAACAATCTGATTCGGGAATACGTGACAATCAACCGCGCTACAGGAGCCGGAGAAAGCACGACAATTGGCAATCATAATCTATTGATGGCTTATGTTCATGTGGGACACAATTGCGCGATCGCCGATCGAGTAATTATCGCCAATGCTGTAGCCTTAGCCGGACACGTTAAAATCGAGTCTCAAGCCCGATTGAGCGGTGTTTTGGGCGTTCACCAGTTTGTCCACATCGGCCGCTTGTCTATGGTGGGCGGCTTGAGCAGGATCGATCGAGACGTACCTCCTTATATGCTAGTCGAGGGGAATCCTTCGAGAGTGCGAGCAATCAACAAAATAGGCCTCGAACGCGCCGGTTTTACCGCAGAAGATTTGCTAGTTTTGAAGAAAACTTTTCGTATTCTATACCGTTCTGGCTACACTCTCGATCGAGCTTTGGAACAGTTGGATTTGTTGCCGGAAAATCCCCACTTGCAGCACCTGCAGAGATTTGTGCAGCAGTCTATAACCAAAGGGCGGCGCGGTTTGATTCCTGGCAAAAAGTAAATGAGGTAGAATAAACTTATGAACTAAGCGACTGTTGCCCGATGAATGTATATACTTCAGTCAAATCTACATCCCCTGAAACAGAACAAGATGGCTGCATCAGGTTCTCAGATGTTAGTTGGGAGCAATTTGAAGCGATAGAAGCAGCTTTTAAAGATGTCAGAGGTGTGAAGTTTTTCTATCTCGATAAAAAACTGCAAATTATAACTGTCTCGCCCGAACACGAAATAATCAAGAAAACTCTCTGTATGCTGCTAGAGGCATATATGAGAGCAAATGGGATTCGATTTTACGGCAAGGGCGGCCCGACTCTAGGTAACAGAGAATTAGGCGGTAGAAAAGAGCCAGATGATTCTTATGATATAGGAACGCAAAAAATAGTCCCAGATATTGCTATTGAAGTGGTAATTACCAGTGGCGGGATAAATACTCTAGAATTCTACAAAAGATTGGGCGTTCGGGAAGTCTGGTTTTGGCAAAATAGTCAGTTATCTATCTATTACTTAACAGGTGAAAATTATCAGGAGATGGCCCGGAGTACATTCATTCCCGATCAGGACTTAGAATTACTGCTACGCTGTGCTAATATGCCCGATCAATATGATGCTGTTACCGAGTTATTAGCAAACATCTCACCTGTATAAATTCAAAATATGAAAATTTTTATCAGCACTGGTGAGGTTTCGGGCGATTTGCAAGGAGCTTTGTTAGTTGCAGCCTTAAAACGTTACGCTGTCGCCGCTGGTTTGGAGTTAGAAATAACCGGATTGGGCGGCCCTCGTATGGCGGAAGCGGGTGCTACTATTTTAGGCGATACTTTGGGCATTGGTTCTATGGGCCTTATAGAATCAGTGCCGTACATTTGGCCCACAATCAAAGTTCAGCAAAAAGCTAAACAATATCTCAAAAACTTCCGCCCGGATGCTGTTGTATTGATTGATTATTTGACTCCTAATCTCGGTATTGGCAGCTATATCCGTCGCTGTTTGCCTGATTTGCCCGTGGTTTGGTACATCGCACCTCAAGAATGGGTTTGGTCGATTTCTCCTCGCAATACTGATCTGATTGTCAGTATTTGCGACCAACTTTTGGCAATTTTCCCAGAGGAAGCTAGTTATTATCAAAAAAAAGGAGCCCAAGTGAGTTGGGTTGGTCATCCTTTGGTGGATAGAATGCAATCTGCGCCCAGCCGGGAACTGGCCCGCAAAACTTTGGGAATTGTGCCGGAACAGGTGTCGATCGCCCTAATTCCCGCTTCCAGACACCAAGAACTCAAGTACCTGATGCCGGTTATATTTGAGGCCGCTCAAATTATTCAAGCTAAATTGCCGGAAGTTCATTTTTGGATTCCGCTTGCTAACAAAGCTTTTCGCAGCAAAATTGAACAGGCGATTGAGAATTACGGTTTGCGGGCTACTTTGTTAGAAAATCAAACTCTGGAAATCTTGGCCGCTGCCGATCTGGCGATTACTAAATCTGGTACTGTTAATCTGGAGTTGGCTTTGCTGGATGTTCCGCAAGTTGTCCTCTATCGCGTCAGTCCAATTACGGCTTGGATTTTTCGCCATGTGCTGAAATTTTCGATTCCTTTTATGTCTCCGCCCAATTTGGTGCAAATGAAGCCGATCGTCCCGGAGTTGCTGCAAGACGAGGCGACTGCGGAAAATATAGTGAACCACGCACTGGAATTGCTGCAAAATGCCGATCGACGCCAGCAAACTTTGGCGGGTTATCGGGAAATGCGGGAAAGTCTCGGAGATGTGGGTGTGTGCGATCGGGCCGCTGCGGAAATCATGAAAAATGTCAAATTAAATACAGCTTATTAAAGCATTTTTCGTATTGAAAGGTTATGTATAAACCCGGTTCCTTTGTGGCTGGATCGTAGACAAACCCACGATTTATTACCAGAAACGCGGTTGATTTCCTTAAGTTCTATTAAAGCAACTTTTTTATTGAAATGTGATGCCAAGCAATCGGAAAAAGCGACCGATCGCTGTTGATTTATTTGCAGGCGCGGGCGGCATGACTCTGGGCTTTGAACAAGCAGGTTTTGATGTACTTGCATCAGTCGAAATTGACCCTATTCACTGCGCCACACACGAGTTTAATTTCCCGCTATGTTCTATTCTGTGCAAAGATGTCACAGCGCTTACGGGCTCAGAAATTCGGAAAAAATCGGCGATCGGGCGGCGCGAGATTGACGTAGTAATCAGCGGTTCGCCCTGTCAAGGATTCTCGATGATGGGCAAGCGCGATGTGGATGACCCACGAAATTCTCTAATTTTTCACTTTCAGCGCTTAGTTTTGGAGCTAAAGCCCAAGTTTTTTGTAATGGAAAATGTGCCGGGAATTGCATCAGGAGAACACAAAGAACTCCTGAATGTTTTAATTAGCTCTTTTCTGAAACGGGGCTATAAAGTAGAAGAAAATTATCAAGTTCTCAACGCTGTTCACTATGGAGTGCCGCAAGCTCGCAAACGATTGTTTTTGATTGGGTGCAAAGAAGGTTATGAGCTACCAAAATACCCTCAGCAAACTACTATACTGCCAAAGATTAAAATTCCTAAACGCTATAAAAAAATTAATTTACCTGCTGTCCCGACAGTTTGGGATGCGATTGGAGATTTGCCGGAAGTGGAAAACTACAGCGAGTTGCTGCACCGAGATTGGGTGATGGCGGAGTACGGAAAGTGCAGCAATTATGCGAGTATAATGCGCGGAATTGATGGTTTGGATGATGATTATTCCTACGATCGCGAGTACGATCGACAAATCCTCTCTTGTAGTTTGCGAACTAAACATTCTCAGGAATGTATGGAAAGGTTTCACGCGGCAAAACATGGCGAAAAAGAGCCGATCAGCCGTTTTTACAAGCTTCACCTCGACGGAGTTTGCAACACTCTCAGGGCTGGAACCGATAGGGCGAGGGGGGCTTATACTTCGCCGAGACCGATTCACCCGATCGCCCCTCGGTGCATTACAGTCAGAGAAGCTGCGCGACTGCATTCCTATCCTGACTGGTTTAGATTTCACGTTACAAAATGGCACGGTTTTCGCCAAGTCGGAAATTCTGTACCTCCGCTATTGGCGAAAGCTGTAGCAGCGCAGATTATTAGCGCTTTAGGGGTGACAGCCTTTAAGCCGAGTCTCAAGCTGACATGGGGAGATGATTCCTTGCTTAAACTGAATTGGTCGGAAGCAGAACAATATTATCTAATATCAAATCCGTTAGCATCGGAATAGTAAATTCGAGTTCACTGTTGACGGTTGACGGTTCACTGTTCACTGTTCACTGTAAACCGTCAACATCATGTATGAGTGTAACCGGAAATGATATAAAAAGTTAAGAATTAGATTTACAGCTTATATGCAGGGCTACCCCCAATTAAGCACGGGTTTAGCGTCCCCTGTATCAGTGCTCACACTTCGATGACAAGCACGAGATGTCCCCAGTAGTTAAAAAAACCGGGAATGTATTCCGGCGCGCTGTGAAGTTTTTTCCAGGTAAAAGTGGGAACTATTTCGACTACTGGCCTGCAATCCAAGGCGTAGCGTCCTATACATAAAATAGCCAAATCAACATCTAGATATCAGGGGAAATTTGAGATTGTAAAAGTCTGCCGGAAAACATTTTGAGAAATTTCACTGAGTTTTGCAACAATTACAAGTCTTTTGGAATTCTAGAGCTATCGTGTAAAAAGTGTATTTTCAGGAGACTCAACTACTATGGGTTGGTTTAAAAGACTGTTCGGACTCGAAAAGCCTGCACCCCAGGCTGAACCGATGGCACAAGTAGTACAACAAGCAGCCCAAGCGCAATCCATCGCTCCTGCTAAAGTCGGCCCAGACGGAAATTTTGACGAAAGCGGCCTCGCGAAGCGGGTTGCTTTAGCTTTTGACGGCGATCCAGAAGTTGCTGATATCGAGACTGTTTATGTGGCTCAGCTCAGCAGCACGGTTGTTCTCAAAGGTCAAGTTCCTAGTCAGGAAATTCTCGACAAGTTGGTGGCGATCGCCTCTGCGGAAGAAGGTGCCACAAACGTGCAAACCGATCAGGTGACAGTTGGCTAGTTCTTCCCAAGCGAAGCAGTTTCGCTCCGGGTGCTGCTCGAATTAGTCAAAAACTCGATTAAACCCGCTCCGGCGGGTTTTTTCTTGCCGTCTGCCCCTCAAAATATTAATTATTGTAAATAAAAGCGATTTATCTAAAAAAACAGTATAATTGAATACAGAAACTAAAAAAGTTTTAGCGAAAAAAACCAAGCTAACCTGACTGCCCTTTTTATCTCCATACATATAAGGATCAAAAAATATGAAACTCACTTATCGCGGTTCAAACTACGAGTACGATATTCCGACAGTCGATATGATCGAAGGCGAAGTCGCGGGCAAATACCGGGGCCAAAACTGGAACTATCGGTATCCGAGACACATTCCCAACCCCAAAAAATACGGCGGCCCAAACTATACCAAAAAGCGAGATGCTCAAGCTGGCGATCGGGATGTCGCAGCAGCCCGCGCCTCAGCGGCGGTGGATTATTACCCAACAGTTGTGGAAGTGGCGCAAGTCCACCAGGCGAATATTTGCAATATTCTCGATCGTAGAAAGCAAGCAGCCAAGGCCAAGGGCGATGAAAGGCTGCTGCGCTTGCTAGAAATTGAGTGGCAGCAGATGGTCTGTTAGAGAAAAAGTTCAGAAAACAAAGCGTTTGTCAAGAGGGGGAAATCGAGTTAAGCTCAATTTCCCCCTTCTTCCTATACAGCACTTTTCAGGTAAGTTGAGTACAAATAAACCTGTTCCTGTCAACCCTTGACACAAACCACCTGCTTCAAAGTCGCCACAACTTCCACCAAATCCGACTGCTGACTCATCACCTCATCAATCGGCTTATAAGCCCCCGGAATTTCATCTAAAAATTGCTCATCTTTCCGGCACTCAACCCCCTCAGTCTGCCGCACAAAATCATCCAGAGTGAATACATTCTTCGCTTGAGTGCGAGACATCAAGCGCCCCGCACCGTGACTGCAACTACAGTAACTTTCAGCATTTCCCTTCCCTTTAACAATAAAAGATTTCGCCCCCATCGAACCCGGAATAATCCCGTAATCCTCTACATCCGCGCGCACAGCACCCTTGCGAGTCACATACACATCTTCCCCAAAATGCACCTCTTTTTCTGCGTAATTGTGGTGGCAATTCACCTCTAATAACGGCTTAACAGATTTGCCGCCCGCGACGTGCTTTTCCACAATTCGCTTAAACCGATTCATCATTACATCGCGATTAAAACGAGCATAATCTTGCGCCCACTGCAAATCGTGCCAGTAAGCCGCAAACTCCCGCGTGCCCGCTACAAAATAAGCCAAATCTTTGTCAGCCAAACTAATTTCTGCCAGTTTAGCTAAATCTTTAGCAGTCTCGATATGCTGCTGTGCGAGCAAATTCCCAATGCCGCGAGAACCGGAATGCAGCATCAGCCAAACAAAGTTTTCAGTATCAACGCAAACCTCAATAAAATGATTACCGCCACCGAGAGAACCCATTTGTTTTAAGGCTTTATTGTCTTGGTGCTGCACGCCTTGATGAAGTTCCTTAAATTCTCGCCATCCCTGCCAGTTGGTGACAGTTTTTTCTACTTCCTTGTTTTCCGCAAATCCCACGGGAATTGCAGATTCGATATCGAGGCGAATTTGTTTGAGTTTGCCTTCTAATTTGTTTGCGGTGAAAGGCATTTTAATGGCAGCCATCCCGCAACCCAGATCAACGCCCACAGCAGCCGGAATAATCGCTTCTTTTGTGGCAATTACTGAACCGACTAAAGCACCTTTTCCTAAATGTACATCCGGCATTAGTGCGACGTGTTTGAATACAAAGGGCAAAGATGCTACGTTTGCGGTCATCTTGGTTTCTTTTTCGCCCAGGGCGTGATTTGCCCAAGATAATACTGGTTTTGGGGCTGATATGTCTAATTTTTCGTAGGGCATTTTTGTTTAAGTTTGTTTGGCCAGTTGGGCTATGTAGTATATACTGTAGTATAAATAATTTCTAATGTCAAATTCACCTTACTGGCTGATTTTATTACGCTGCGTCAGCTTAACATCCAATGCAGCACCGATATTTTTGGTAAGTCCGACAGTCCGACAGGGAATGAATTCCCTGTCTCATAGCAAAAGTCCTCTAAAAGAGGACTGAAATCGATAAGGCTTTCCCTCACAATCAGCAGTCGGTTAAAAACCGACTTTCGCTATGAGGCAGGGGTTTAAACCCCTGTCGGATTGTGGGAAAAGTGCGTATTTGCTGACCCTACATTTTACAAATTCGGAGTCTTTCTCGCCACCTTCTGCACGGGAATAGCAACCGCCTGCGGTTTCTTCTTCCCTGCAAACATCCCAAAGAAGTCGTGCAGCAAAATATAGAAACACGGAATGATAAACAGCGTCAGCAGCGTCGCCAGCGACAAACCGGAAAACACCACCACACCCAAAGGTTGCAAGAATTCCGAACCGTCTCCAATGCCCAAAGCTAGGGGAAATAAACCCAAAACTGTGGTAATAGTTGTCATCAAAATCGGACGCAAGCGCTGAGGTGCCGCCCTGAGAATTGCTGTTGTGCGATCGACCTTTTCATCTTCCCGAATTTGGTTCGCCAACTCCACCATAATAATCGCATTATTTACCACAATTCCCACCAGCAAAATCGCCCCCACAATCACCGTTGCGCCGATCGCAGTTTTAGTCGCATACAACCCGAAAATCCCCCCAGCCAAAGCCAGAGGCACCGTTAACATAATCACCAGCGGATCGACAAGTGAATTGTACTGCACCGCCATCACCACAAATACCAAAAACGCCGCCAAAGAGCCCAAAACAATCAGCGAACTTTGCAATTCCCGGTTAGTTTCAGCCGCAGAACTCGGTATAACTCGCACTCCCTGCGGCAATTTGATTTCAGACAAAACAGCATCCACTTGTTTCAAAGCATCGCCCAAACTCGCGCCCTTATTAACATTCCCAGCAATCATGAAAACTTGGCGCTGGTTAAGCCTTTGAATTTCCCCAGGCGCTTTTCCCAGTTCAATATTCGCCACATCGCTCAAGCGGATAATGCTGTTATCCCTAGCAGTTAAAGGGATAAATTTTAGTGCGGAAATCGATTGAACAGCAGCGCGATCGAACTGTACCCGCACATCAACCAAACGGTTTCCCCGCTGCAATTGCGTAGGAACAGAACCTTGAATTGCTGTCTGAATCGCCTCTCCAATTTGCCTCGCATTCAACCCGTAGATTTCCGCTTGTTCCCAGTTGGGGCGAATCTGCACTTCCGTTTGCTGTGGGTCTGCATCCGGGCGAAAAGTAGCTAAATTTACCTTCTGATCCAAAGTTGCCAATATCTCGCGGCCGGCTTGCTGCAATATTTGTTCGTTTTCGCCCTGAAGCAGGACATCAACTTCCGCGCCGCGCACTGGCGAATTAGTTAAAACCAAACCCCGCACGTTTTCTGGATTCAGGCGCAAACGAGTATTTTTGGGCAAATCAATTTTTTTATTCAATTCTTGCGTAACTCGCTGCACAAAATCCAATGTATTTGTGCCAGGTTTCAGCGTAATGTTGCAGCCGCCGCGCAGCACATTCTCAACCGTATTGTTGCCGAACAACAGCCCGCCCACTGTCGTTAAAGTGTATTGAGTTTCTGGTTGGCTGAGGATAATTTTATCCGCTTCTGCCATGATTTTTTGGTTGGTTGCCAAATTTGTGCCTGCAGGAAACAAAGCAAACAATCTCGCTTGACCAGTATTAATTCTGGGCAATATTTCTTGGGGGATTTGACCAGCCATCAGCCAACTGCCACCGCCCAATCCAATAATCGCTACTGCAATGATAATCAACCGCCAGCGCACTACTCCCGATAAAAATTTACCGTAGCCGGCGGTAGCATTAGTAAAAGATCGATCGAATGCGCGCAGCGGCCAAAAGTTGCTCAAACCGCTGGATACCCGCAGCGCTAGCAGCCGAGAAGCCATCATCGGTACAACTGTCAATCCGACAATCAGAGAGGCGGCGACGGAAAAGGTGATGGTGAGAATTAATTCGTTGAAAAGTAAGGCAACTAAGCCGCCTATTAGCAAAAATGGCAGTACAGCAACTAAGTTAGTGATGGTGGAAGCAAATAAAGCGGATTCTAATTCTTGGCTGCTTTTTTCTGCTTGCTGCATCAATTGCTTGTTACTTAAACGCTGACCGTTTGCAGTGTTTTTATTGCTGGTTCCTTCGACAATATTCTCCAGCATCACGATCGAGTTATCGACCACAATTCCCACACCCAGCGCCAAACCCCCTAAACTGAAAACGTTCAGAGATAGGCCAAAAACTCCCATCAGGATAATCGCCATTAAAGTTGCGAGGGGAATTGCTAGGACAATAATCAAAGTTTGGCGAAGGGAAGCCAGGAACAGCAATACAGATGCCCCCGCTAAAACAGCCCCGGTTAAACCAGAAAATAGGACGTTGCTAATAGAATCGCGGATGAACTTAGACTCGTCGAAGGTATTGACGATAGTCGTGCCTTCGGGAATTGCCCCGGATGCTTTTAATTCTTCTAGCCGCTTTTTGATGCCATCTACAACTGAGATTGTATTCGCGTCCGGCTGCTTTTGAATGCTAATTTTTACGGCGGATTTCTGATTGAGAAATACTTTAACTCGTTCTTCTTCTGTACCGTCAATTACCTGAGCAAAATCGCGCAAAAACACTCGTCTGGGCGGATTAGAACCCGATGCTTGAAACGAAATTTCCTGAATTTCTTTTGCATTCTGAAACCGCCCCACAGTGCGGGTTAAAGGTTCCGCAGCTTCTTGCCGCAGCCGCCCGCCGGAAGTGTCGAGGTTGCGGGATTCCAGCGCTGATAAAACGTCGGAAATACTGACACCTAAAGATTGCAAGCGATTTAAGTCAATATTTACTTGAATTTCTTCTTGCACGCCGCCGGCAACGTCAATTGCTGCTATTCCAGGAATTACGTTTAGTTCTCTGGATAATTCTTCGTCGGCAAATACGCGCAAATCAACTCCTTGCAAGGAGTCGGAAGTGAGGGCAAATTCGTAAATCGGCTGCTGGGAAGGGTCAACTTTGAAGAGTCTGGGGGATTCAACGGTATCGGGAAGTCGGTTGCGGATGCGGTTGACCGCGGCGGTGGCATCGTTGAGGGCCTGGTCGATGTTGCCCCCCGGTCTGAAGAATAAATCGACGCTGACTTGTCCTTCGCGAGTGCGGGAGAAAACTTGCATGACCCCTTCAGTGGCGGAAAGTCCTTGTTCGAGGGGGCGGGTAACTTCGTCTATTGCTACTTCTGGGGAGACTCCGGGGGCGTCTAAGCGCACGCCGATGCGGGGATAGGTGATGGAGGGCAGCAAGTCAACGGGCAGTTGGGTGATATAAAAAAAGCCCACGATTATAATAGCAAGTGTCAGCATGAGGGTGCCGATGTGGCGACGAATGGCGGTCGCGCTAATACTGAATCCGGGTTTGTCGGCTGTCATTTGATTTTAGATTTTAGATTGGAAATTTTACACCGTCAGTCAGCCTGCAAAGGAATGAATCGCGCGGCTAGTGACCAAATTGTTTTCGGTCAGGTTTGATTTTGTATAGGGAGTGAGAGAATATTTACGCTCCGCACCTGACAAGTATAATAAATTTTAATAAATTGTGAAAAATGTTTTTTTGAATATTCCTTTAGAGGTAGTCGATCGCCCAAAACGCAGATTGGCATAAGTTGCGATCGGCTTTTTTATCGATCGAAAGCAATTGCGATTTACCGCCCGGAGTGGGGGCGGGTTTACTATATTGTTGGTCTTACCCACAGATTGTTTGTAAAACCCGCCCTTCCATTCTTATTCGGCGTTGCTGATTTACGGTATGAAAGGCTAAATATGCCGCGTCTTCCGTACTTAGTGTGTTAATTTATCGAAAATTAATGGCATAATTTTTTACACCGCAAGGGTTTCCGGTCTTACTTGAGTTAATTTGGAGGCATTTTTTCCTTCGATTCATACATAGCTTGAGTTTTAACTACTTAAACTAATCGTTTGGTACACCAAGTAAGGGAGAGCCAGCTTTACTAACAAGTTCTTTCTGCTGATTTACTTCCATTCACCACCTTTCCTAAAAAAACCCGGTTTCTTCAAGAAACCGGGTTTTTCACACTCAAACTGCGTGTTTTCGATACCAATCAATCGTATTTTTCAATCCTTCCTTAAACTTCACCTCCGCAACAAAACCAAACTTTTCCTTGGCCCTTTGGGTATCCAAACAGCGGCGCGGCTGACCGTTCGGTTTGTCTGTTTCCCAAACAATTTCACCCTCAAATCCCATCAATTCGCAAATGGTTTCCACTAAATCGCGAATTTTAACTTCGCTATTCGTTCCCAAATTAACCGGGTCAGATTCACTGTAATCTTGCGTTGCCATCACAATTCCTCGGGCGGCATCTGTGGAATACAAAAACTCGCGGCTAGGGCTGCCGTCGCCCCAAACTGGCAGTGTTTTGTCTCCCCTTTCTTGGGCTTCGTAGACTTTGCGAATTAATGCGGGGATGACGTGGGAACTTTTCGGGTCAAAGTTATCTTCCGGGCCGTACAGATTTACTGGTAGCAAGTAGATACCGTTGAATCCGTATTGCTGGCGGTAGGATTGCAGTTGTACTAATAAAGCTTTTTTGGCAATTCCGTAAGGTGCGTTAGTTACCTCTGGATAGCCGTTCCACAGGTCGTCTTCTTTGAAAGGAACTGGGGTTAAATTGGGATAAGCGCAAATCGTGCCGACGCAGACAAATTTTTCGACTCCGGCTTCGTAGGCGGCGTGGATTAGTTGCGCGCCCATCATCAAATTATCGTAAAATAATTCAGCGGGTTTGACTAGGTTTAAACCGATGCCGCCGACGTGTGCGGCGAGGTGAATGATGATATCTTGTTGGTCGGCGGCGCGCTTGCAGTTTTCCATGACACGGAGGTCGCTGTCGCGCGATCGAGTCACCGAAATTTTATCAGCATCTGCCCCTGCTTTCACTAACTGGTCGATTACCTGACGGCCCAAGAAACCGGCGCCGCCCGTGACTAGAATGCGTTTGTTGCTTAAATCCAAGCTGGTCATAATTTTAGCCTCGGGATTTTGAATAAAGGGCGATCGACAATTTCAATTCTAAAATTGTTGCTTTAGCAAAAAAAGCTTTCAGCTACAGGATGAGGTTGCCCACAAATCTGTTTTAGCTGCTGCTGATAGGGACTGCTCCGTGCACACCCGAAAGTTAGATTTATTAGTAGCGAGTCCTCAACTATCATTTTAATGTTTTTATTAGCCCGCACCTCCGAAAATTTTGGGAGCAATTAAGCGGGTTCTTTGAATGTCGATCGTGCTAATATAGCGGTTCTCAAGCGTGGTGAGGTATGGGGGCGAGTCCTATGCCCTATGCCCTATGCCCTATGAGCACCTCATGTTACTGAGAAAGGCTATAGCTGTAACAATCCTCTGATCAGTTGTGAAGTGTTTGCAACGGCAATCATCCGGTGCGCGCCTTTCGCCAAAGGGGTAGACACGGGGCCCTACCCCTACAAATTGTTCGCAGTGACCGCTTTGTTTAGCGACTTAATCAAATCCGTTGCCCGAACCCCGACCTTGCTCCTCTAAAGCTTTCATGTCAGCATCTACCATTAAATGTACTAACTCCTGAAAAGTTACAGAAGGTTCCCAATTTAATTGCTGGCGCGCCTTAGTCGAATCGCCAATCAACAGTTCGACTTCTGCAGGACGCAAGTAGCGTTCGTCAAACTCCACATATTTTTGCCAATCTAAATTGACGTAAGTAAAAGCCAAATCGAGAAATTCCTTAATGGAATGGGTCTCGTTGGTAGCAATGACATAATCATCAGGCTTGTCTTGTTGCAGCATCAGCCACATCGCCCGCACGTAGTCCTTAGCATAGCCCCAGTCCCGCTTGGAATCGAGATTGCCCAAGAAAATCTTTTTCTGCTTGCCGGCGACTATTCTGGCAACGGCGCGAGTAATTTTGCGGGTGACAAAAGTTTCGCCCCGGCGCGGAGATTCGTGGTTGAACAATATGCCGTTGGAGGCAAAAAGTCCGTAAGATTCGCGATAATTTACTGTTTGCCAATGACCGTAAACTTTGGCGCAGGCGTAAGGACTTCTGGGATAAAAAGGAGTTGTTTCCTTCTGCGGAACTTCCTGCACCAAACCGAACATTTCCGAAGAACCAGCTTGATAGAACCGCACTTCTATGCCGGTGCGGCGCTGATAGTCCCGAATTGCTTCTAGCAGCCGCAATACTCCCATTCCTACTGTGTCAACCGTATATTCCGGCGAGTCAAAACTGACTCGAACGTGAGATTGAGCGCCTAAGTTATAAATTTCTACCGGCTGAACTTCTTCCAATATCCGGCGGAGAGTAGTGCCGTCCGTTAAGTCGCCGTAGTGCAGAAATAACTGTGCGCCCTCGCTGTGAGGATCGACATAAATGTGGTCAATTCGATCGGTATTGAAACTAGAACTGCGCCGGATAATGCCGTGAACTTCATATCCTTTTTCTAACAGTAATTCGCTCAAGTAGGAGCCGTCTTGACCTGTAATACCTGTTATTAGCGCTCGCTTGCGTTGCGTCATCTGATTTTCCTTTGACAGGCTGTGTTAATTCACAATAAATTTTTTGGCAGAGGCTGTTGCTCGCTGCCGGCCGTATTCTCAAACTCTACGGTAACTCACAATTCTCCGATCGGCATCAAGGAACTGTTTAGTTTTGACAAAGAGTTTGTCGCTTGCTGTCAGTAGTCAGCATCAGTGGCCAGTAATAAATAAAACTAACTACTGATTGCTGACTGCGGACAAAAATTAATATGCGCCGTTATTTTTGGGAAAAATCACAACTCCAATTGTTTTGAAAAGAATCCACATATCCATCCAAAGGTTTTTGTCATTTGCGTAATAGAGGTCTATTTGGACTCGGCGGGGATAGGGAATGTCGTTGCGACCAGACACTTGCCACAAGCCTGTAATTCCAGGTCTTATGGTGAGAATTTGGTTGATGTGACGGCCGTATCTCGGCAGTTCTTCTTCAACTAAAGGTCTGGGTCCTACGACGCTCATATCTCCTTTTAAAACATTCCAAAACTGGGGAAACTCGTCTAAACTGGTCATTCGTAAAAATCTTCCAATCCAGGTAATTCGAGGGTCTTGTTTCAGCTTGAAATTGTCCTCAAACTCTTGACGCAAATGCGGAGAATTTTCCATGATTTCCAGCAATATATCGTCCGCATTTTCCACCATCGTTCTGAATTTAAGGCAATAAAACCTTTTACGGTTTTTGCCTACTCGTTCCTGTACGTAAAAAATAGGACCGGGCGAGCTTAAGGCGATTAAGAAAGCCAAAAGCAGGTAAACCGGAGCAAACAGGATCAGAACCGATAAGGAAAACAGGATGTCAAATAACCGCTTGAAAAGTTCTCCGTCGAGGCTCTGTAGAGAACGACTTATGCGTCTATCTCCTTGCAGGACAGACCCAAAACCGCGTCTTGCGATCGCTCGAATTACCTTGCCGGAGATTAGTTGGCTGTCGGCAGTCATCTTACTCCTTCACTTCACACCACACACAGTCCTGATCATAAAGCCTCAAGACGCTTTGTTCTCTCAATTATGTTTCCAATACTCAATTTTCTGCCTTCAGAAGGCTTCAAAAGGCAGAAGGAAGAAGGAAAAGGGCTTCTGGCGGCAGAAGGAAGAAGGCATCAGGCACCTATCCAGAGGCCTTCTGAAGGCACTTATACAAAGGCAGAAGGAAGATTGTCCCGCTATGGGGCTCTGGCACTCTCAAGCCCCAGACTCAGTAAAATCACGGGAGTGAAATTCCTGATAGCAGCGTTCCACAAAAGCTAGATAGCGCTGCCCAAAAACTTCGGAGGCAAACTGTTCAGCGCGCAACCTGCAGATTTCTGGCTCAAATTTGCCTTGCAACTGCTCAAATTCCTCGACAGCCTCGACTAATGCTGGTGCGGTTTGGGAGGAAAAAAATAAACCAGTCCCAGTCTCTGGGTGTTGGCGAATGTCGAGGACTGTCTCCAAAGCGCCCCCTGCTGCATAGGAAATTACCGGCGTTCCGCAAGCTTGAGCCTCTACCAAAGCTATGCCAAAATCTTCGCAAGCTGCATATACAAAGGCTTTCGCCTCTGCCATGTACTTTTCCACTATGGAGGCGGGCTGCCAGCCGAGCACTTGCACGTTGGGTTTGGCGATTTGCCGAATCATTTCTAATTCTGGCCCGGTGCCGATGACAATTAGAGTATGCCCGAGTTGATTGAATGCTTGGACGATCGCACTTACGTTTTTGTAACTTACCAACCGACACACTGTGACGTAAAAGTCTTGTTTTTGCCGCATCAAGGAAAATCGCTCGATGTTTACCGGCGGATAAATCACCTGGGCCCGCCGCCGATAGCACCGCCAAATCCGGCGCGCAGTGTGTTGAGAGTTAGCGATGAAATAATCCACGCGATTGGCGGAAATTACGTCCCACTGCCGCAGTCGATGCAACAAATATCGCGTCAGCAGACCCTGGATGCCCCGTCCGGCTTTGCTGCTACGCAAATAGTCAAAAGTTAAGTCCCAAGCGTAACGCATGGGCGTGTGGCAGTAGCAGACGTGCATTTGCTGGGGACTGCTGAGGATGCCTTTGGCGACGGCATGGGATGATGAGAGAATGATGTCGTATTCTCGCAGATCTAGTTGTTCGATCGCGATCGGCAGAAATGGCAGATATTTTTGGACGCCGCTGCGGGCTGCGGGAAAGTGCTGCAAAAATGTTGTGCCAATCTGTCGCCCGAAAAGATAGCTTTCGGGATTGGCTGATTCAAAGTCGATGAGGGCATAGACATCTGCCTCGTCTACGTGTTTGAGGATTTCCTGTACTACCAGTTCTGAACCGCCAGTAGCTAAGGGCGTCAACCATTCGTGAACTAGGGCGTATTTGAGTTTTTTCACTTGTATTTGTAGCCGATCAAACGATTTGTTAGCGCCAGTGCTGTCAATATTAGTCTTAGTGAGGGCTCACTTACGCAATATCGAACCATCAACCAGGTTTCTACGTAGGTATCTAGCTCAAACCAAGGATTTTGGGAATAAACGGGGTTTTTGTGAAATCAGCGGCAGCAAAACTGCACTCTCCGGCAGCGATTTCCCCAATTGTTGACAAGAAATACTATTAGGCAGAATATTGAAGGTGATTTGCTGGCGCCTAAATCTTCGGAACGGGCGATCGGCTCAATGTGGTGTGAGGAAAAATGTCCAAATTTTTGTGGAAGGGACTTTTAGTTAGTCCCGCTGTATTGGCAGCAAGTTTAGTCGTATCTTCGACGGCGCTAGCAGCAGAGCAACCTGTAGAAATTGCCACCACAGATCAAGCTCATCAATTGCCATTAGCAGGTGCTGCAACCGAGGCGGCAAAGTCTGAGACTGCAGCAGTGGCGGTCGAAGCAGCGCCACTAGCTAGTAAATCAACTGTTGAAACTATTGAGAAAGAAAGTGCGAACCTCTACGAGAGCTTGACTAATGAGCCGATCGCCCCAGTTGCCGAACAAGCAAAAGCACCCGAAGTTGCAGCAGCAGATTTAGGCGAAACCAAACCCGCAGTAGCGCCCGCAAATTTAAGTGCCGAACAACCTGTCACGGAGCAAATCCCCGCAGTAGCGCCCGCAAACTTAAGCGAAACGCAACCCGCCGTTGCACCGACTAATTTAAACGCGGAAAAATCCGCCGCACAGCCCGAGCAAATTTCCCAATCGCCCGACGATCCAAGTGCCCAACCTCAAGCACAGTCGAATGTTTTAGAACAAATCAACCAATACAGCGCAGAAGACAGCAGCAGCGAAGATCCGGCCGGCCAAGTAACTTCTGTTTCGCAACTTTCCGACGTTCGACCCACCGATTGGGCTTTTCAAGCTTTGCAATCCCTAGTAGAGCGCTACGGCTGCATAGCTGGCTATCCTGACGGCACTTTCCGAGGCAACCGCGCGATGACTCGCTACGAGTTTGCAGCCGGTTTAAATGCGTGTTTGGATAAAGTTAGTGAGCTGATTCAAGGCGGTTCCAGAAATCTGGCGACGCGAGAAGATTTGGCTTCTGTGCAAAGGTTGCAAGAAGAATTTGCGGCGGAATTGGCAACTTTACGTGGCCGCGTCGATGCTTTGGAAGCCCGCGCCTCTGAATTAGAAGCAAATCAGTTTTCAACTACGACTAAACTCAACGGCGAAGTCATATTTGGTTTGGCGGGTATCGCCAGGGGAGAGGATGCTGAAGGTAACGATGCCGATAAAGCGACGGCTTTTGGCAGCAGGGTTCGTATCAATTTCGACACGAGTTTCTCTGGAGAAGATTTGCTGAGAACTCGACTGCAAGTTTTGAATCTGGGTTCGTTTTCTACTAATAATACGAAAACCGCTGAAGGGGAATTGCGGTTTAATGCCGGGCCTTTTGGCGAGGCTAGCAATACTGTAGGTTTAGATGCGCTGCTTTACCAATTCCCTCTCGGCAAAAGCACTACTGTAATTCTAGAAGCCAACGCCGGCGCTGCTGACGATTTTACCAACACTGTCAACCCTTACTTTGACGGAGACGGCAGCTACGGCGCTCTTTCTAACTTCGGTACTCGCAACCCGATTTACTATTTAACTGGTGGTTCTGGCATCGGTCTGCGGCATCAGTTTGGGGAAAAACTGGAACTGAGTTTGGGATATTTGGCCGGCAATGCTGCGGACCCGACGCGGGGAAATGGTTTGTTCAACGGCTCTTACGGCGGTTTGGCTCAGTTGACTTTCAAACCGAGCGAGAGCATGGCTTTAGGTTTAACTTACGTTAACTCCTACAACTTCGTCACCGGTACCGGCAGCAATGCTTCTAATTTCCCGGCGCGTCTAGGTTCCTTTGGGTTCGACAGCGATAGCACTCTGCCAGTTTCTAGCAATTCCTACGGCGCGCAAGCTTCGTGGCAGTTGAACCGGAGATTTGCAATTGGCGGTTGGGCGGGTTACACCAACCAGCGCATTTTATCCAACTTGGCTACTCCTACGGGTTCTGTGCAGCGGGGAGACCAAAAAATCTGGAACTGGGCCGTTACTTTGGCTTTTCCCGATTTGTTGAAAGAAGGAAATATGGCGGGAATTCTGGTAGGTATGGAGCCGCGGGTGACGAATTCTACTAATCGGACTTTGCCGGAAGATAAGGATACTTCGCTGCACCTTGAAGGTTTTTATCAGTTTAAGTTGAGCGACAATATTTCTGTCACTCCTGGCCTGATTTGGCTGACTGCTCCCGACCACAATAAAGATAATTCTGATTTGGTGATTGGGGTTGTCAGAACGACGTTTACTTTCTAGGAGCAGCCCTTGGGGATTTTAGATTTTAGATTTTAGATTGGCGGTTTTAATCTAAAATCTAAAATCGCCAATCTAAAATTGTCTGAGTTGGGGTTTAATGTTTAAACAGAAACGACCAGCTTTTGCTAAAGCTGGTCTGCACAAATAGTTAAATCCGTTGTGTTCCCACAGTGTTTTTCTCACAGTGAGGAAACCCAAGTTGCACGTTTCTTTGCAGCGGGTTCTCAAAGAAATATCATCTCTCTTAAGCGGTATTATAACAACAAAATTTAATTTTGTGTAATAAAACTTTACATTACAGCCCACATTCCGCAGATGTCGGTCGGATTTCTTTATCAGTTGTGAAAACTTGGAAGCCAAACGCTTTTAGGCTGAAAT